>JADGHA010000118.1 GCA_019689695.1 Micromonosporaceae bacterium
TACCGCTATGCGCTTGTTGTGGGGGGGGGCGGCCGCCGGCGGGGGGGGGCCCGCGACCAGGTCGTGCCGGCTGACCCCGAACCGGTCCAGATCCTCCTCCGGCAGGTAGAGCCGGCCGCGGCCGAGGTCCTCGGCGACGTCGCGGATGAAGTTGGTGAGCTGGAACGCCAGGCCGAGCTGGCGGGCCGGCTCCCGCGCGGCGGCCGGGTCGGTCGGCTGGAGGATCGGCAGCATCATGGTGCCGATCGCCGCGGCCGAGCCGGCCATGTAGCCGAGCAGGTCGTCGTAGGTGCGGTAGCCGGTGACGGTCAGGTCCATCGCCATGCTCTCCAGGAACGCGGCGAAGTCGGCCCGGTCCAGGTCGAAGACGGCGATGGTGTGCAGCACCGCCGGCAGCAGCGGGTCGTCGACCGGCGCCCCGGCCAACCCGGCCAGGAACCGGTCGGACCACCGCCGGAACCTGCCGGCCCGGTCCGCGCCGGCCTGGTCCACGAGGTCGTCGGCGTAGCGGGCGAACCCGTACAGCGCGTGCACGTGCCGGCGCTTCCAGGCCGGCAGGAGCAGGGTGGCCAGGTAGTAGCTGCGGCCGTGGCGGCGGTGCAGGTCCCGGCAGCGCCGGTACGCGGCGGCCAGCTCCCCGTCCACGCTGCGCACAGTACCGTTGCGGGGTGTCCGTGGTGGTTGTCGGGGCCGGCCTGGGTGGCCTTTCCTGCGCGCTGCACCTGGCCGGCGCAGGCCGGCAGGTGATCGTGCTGGAACGGACGGCCGCGCCGGGCGGCCTGGCCGGGCGGCTCAGCCTGGAGGGCTACCGGTTCGACACCGGACCCACCGTGCTCACCATGCCCGAACTGCTCGCCGAGGCGTTCGGCGCGGTCGGCGAGGAGCTGACCGGCTGGCTGGAGCTGACCCGGCTCGACCCGGCGTACCGGGCGCACTTCCCGGACGGGTCTACTTTGGACGTCATCGCGGACACGGTCCGGATGGCGGCGGAGGTCTCACGCGTCTGCGGCCCCCGCGAGGCCGATGGCTACCTGCGGTTCGTGGACTACGCCCGCGGCCTGTGGCGGCTGGAGCGCGACGACTTCATCGCCCGGAACCTGGACTCGCCGCGGGACCTGATGACCGCCAACCTGCTGCGGCTGGTCCTCGCCGGCGGGTTCCGCCGGCTGTCGACAAAGGTAAATCAGTTCTTCACCGATCCGCGCACGCGCAGAGTCTTTTCCTTCCAAGCCTTGTACGCGGGCGTGGCTCCACACCACGCACTCGCCCTCTACGCCGTCATCTCGTACCTGGACACGGTCGCCGGTGTCTACCATCCACGCGGCGGCATCCATGCCGTGCCGCAGGCGCTGGCCGCCGCTGCGGAAAAGCACGGCGTCCAGATCCGGTACGAGACACCGGCGGCTCGCGTGGAGACCCGAGCGGGACGGGCGGTGGCCGTAGTGACCGCGGACGGTGAGCGGATACCGGCCGATGCGGTCGTGCTCAACCCCGACCTGCCGCTGGCATACCGCGACCTGCTCCCGGCGCCGCCGCCGCGGCGGCTGTCCCGGCTGCGCTTCGCCCCCTCCTGCGTGGTGCTGCACGTCGGCTCCCGCCAGGCGTACTCCCGGATCGCCCACCACAACGTCCACTTCGGCCGGACGTGGCGGACGGCCTTCGATGAAGTGATCCGGTACGGCCGGCTGATGAGCGACCCGTCCCTGCTGGTGACGAGCCCCAGCCGGACCGATCCGTCCGTCGCCCCCGCCGGCCGGCAGACGTACTACGTGCTGGTCCCCGTCCCCAACCTGGTCACCGGCCGCCTGGACTGGCACGGCGATCTGGCCGAGCGCTATGCCGAAGAGCTCCTGCGGACCCTGGAGCAGCGCGGCTATGTTGGGTTCCGTGACGGGATCGAAGTGTCCAGGATGGTGACTCCGGCCGGATGGGCCGAAGCGGGTTCGGCCGCCGGTACGCCGTTCGCCGCCGCCCACACGCTGTGGCAGACCGGGCCTTTCCGCCCGGGCAACCGGCACCCCACACTGGACAACGTGTTTTTCGTAGGCGCGGGCACACAACCGGGGGTAGGCGTGCCGATGGTGCTCATTTCAGGGAAGCTGGCGGCTGCCCGGATCACCGGGATGATGCTCCGATGACCGATCTTCCAGAGCGGGAGATGGAGCTGGTCGAGCTGGTGGACGTCGAAGGGCGGCCGACCGGCTCGGCGACGGTGGCCGAGGCGCATCGCGAGCCGGGGCAGCTGCACCGGGCGTTCTCCGTGCTTCTGGTGGACGCGGCCGGGCGGACCCTGCTCCAGCAGCGCGCCGCGGTGAAGACCCGGTTTCCGCTGCGCTGGGCAAACGCCTGCTGCGGCCACCCCAAGCCGGCCGAGCCGGTGGCGGACGCGGCGGCGCGGCGCATGGCCGAGGAGCTGGGGCTCAGCGGGGTCGCCCTCACCGAGATCGGGGTCTACCTGTACCGGGCGGCGGATCCGCAGACCGGGCGGGTCGAGCACGAGTACGACCATGTGCTGCTCGGGCGGATCGACCCGGCGGCGCCGATCCGGCCGGACCCGGCGGAGGTCGCGGATCTTCACTGGGAGCTACCAGAAGCGCTACGGACCGCATTGGACAGTTCACCGGAGAGATACGCGCCGTGGCTGGCCGGCGTCGCGGCATACCTTCCGACTCGGCCCGGCGCCGCCGCTTCTTGAGTTCGTCTCTTCCAATTGGACGGCATCCGTCCCATTGTTCGGGTTGATCGGCTAAGGTAGTGCGCCGCAGGCTCGATCCATCCCGATACGCCGGGAGTCCCGATGGCACAACGCGGTACCGGCCGATTGGCACTCACCGTCGGCTTACTGGTACTGGCTGTGCTGATCGGTGGGCGCATGGTGGGCACCTGGCACAACCGGCAGCAGCTGAGCAACTTGGCCAACGCCCACCGCCGTGCCACTGCCGCACACGTCGCCCGGGCGTCCACCGGTCCCGCCACGCAAGCGCCGCCGGCCACCCCGAGCGAGACGACCGACGGAGCCGCTCCGGTCGCCATCCCCAGCCCGACGTCGAACCCCGGACCGTCCCGAGCCGCCACCAAACCCCGCGCGCCGCGGGCTCATCCGGCCGACCCGACCTTCGGCGCCCGGCGTACCACCGGCTCGTCCGCGGTAGCGCTCACCTTCGACGACGGCCCGAGCCCGACCTGGACGCCGCAGGTGCTCAGCCTGCTCAAGCAGCAGGGCGTCAAGGCGACCTTCTGCCTGGTCGGCGTGCACGTACGCGACTACCCAGACCTGGTGGCCCGGATCGTGCGCGAGGGGCACACCCTGTGCAACCACAGTTGGCAACATGATCTGAAGCTCGGCCAGAAGACACCCGACCAGATCCGGGCCGACCTGGCCCGCACCAACGCCGCGATCCGCAAGGCGGTGCCAAACGCCGCGATCCCGTACTACCGGCAGCCGGGCGGCGTCTGGACGGCCCCGATCGTGAGCATCGCCAAGCAGCTGGGGATGATGCCGCTGGGCTGGGCGGTCGACCCGGCGGACTGGTCCAAGCCCGGCAAGCAGGCGATCATCAAACGTGTGAAGGACCACACACACGCCGGTTCGATCGTGCTGTTGCACGACGGCGGCGGGGACCGGTCCCAGACGCTGGCCGCCTGCCGCACCCTGATCCCCTGGCTCAAGCAGCGGTACCGGCTGGTCCCGCTGCGCTGACTGGGGCCCGTTCGGCTAGTCGGTTGGTCGATCGGGCGCTGGTCGCGTATGCTTTGCAGGCCTCCAGCGGACCGGATGGGAGCACAACCGCCCGCGTCGCGCGTGTGCGATGATGGCGGGGCCGCCCCCATCGTCTAGCGGCCCAGGACGCCGCCCTTTCAAGGCGGTAGCACGGGTTCGAATCCCGTTGGGGGCACGCCGGCACGGCCGGACCAGGTCCTGTGGAGCAGTCGGAGTGCTCGCCGCCCTGTCAAGGCGGAGGTCGCGGGTTCAAGTCCCGTCAGGACCGCCAGCGCCGTCGCACCTGTCGCGGCGTCGTGGGACGAGGCCAGGTAGCTCAGTTGGTACGAGCGTCCGACTGAAAATCGGAAGGTCGGCGGTTCGACCCCGCCCCTGGCCACCAGCCCACACCGGGCTACAGAAACGCCGACCAGCAGGAGCGCCGGTCGGCGTTCTGCTTTCGCCTCGTATCAGGCCCTCTGTCGGAATCCGAGAGGACCGGCTGATCTCCGCGGGTTGTCGCACGCTCTCGGCCGGGGCGCGGTGCCGCCAGGGGACGACTTGTCACATGTCTCGCGCCGGGATCGTATTCGCGCCCGAATTTCGCTCCGTGGCCATCCCCGGGGCGCACACGTCGTCAGGTACGCCGCTAACAGCCAATTCGCGCTTGCTGTACCAGGGTAAGGTCACCGCTTACTTAGACATAGCCCGGTCCACTTGTGCCATAGCCTTGCTTTTGGAATTGGCTTTATATTGACCTTGGTAACTCAGATCAACCGCGGTGACTCGCGCTGGCCGGGCACGGTCCAGGGGCACGTCGTGGCCGGCGGCGGGCGGCAGGCGCACCCACTTGGACCTCGAATCCGAACGGTCTGCCGGCGGCCACGACATTTGTTCAGCTCGAATGGTGGCCGGTGGGCCGGGTCAGCACGGCGCCGGCCACGAACACCGTGGCCACCAGGGCGGTAGCGAGGACGGGGGCCCAGAGCGGCGCGAAGCGCAGCAGCAGCCCGCCGGCGGCGGCGCCGGCGAGCAGGGCGACCAGCCGGGACGCACCGCCGGCGCTGGCGGCGAACCGGTGCGGACCACGCACCAGTGCCCGCAGAACCCTGGTCAGCGTGCCGGTCAGGTAGGTCGTTGACGCACCGCGCACGCCGGTGCTGATGGTGACCGCGCTCTGGATGCCCATCGCAGCGGCGGCGAGCCCGAGCAACGGCGGCGCGGTGACACGTCCCGGATGGCTCCCGGTGATCAACCAGCCGGTGACCACGCCGATCAGCAGCACCAGCTCGAACCCGGCGACCAGGCTGGTCCGCCGGCTCCAGCCGGCTGAAGAACCCCCCAGCCCGAGCGTGGCGGCAGCCACACCGAGCCCGTAGCCGCCGATCGCGGTCGCGGTGTCGGCGATCGTCTCGCTGTCAGCCGTCGCCAGGCCGCGGCCGAACAGCACCAGGTTTCCGGTGATGACGCTGGCGAAGGGGCCGCCGAGTCTCGTCACGGCGACCGCGTCGAGGCAGCCCGCGGCCGCGGAGAGGACAACGAGGAGGTAGCTGACCGCCCGCGCCGACGCCACCGCAGGCGGCTCCGGCCGTGGCCTGGCCGCACGGTCCGCCTCCACCTTGGCAGCCGTACCCGTGAGCCGAACGCCCATACCCAGCCGAGGAGCGACCCCAGCCCAGGCAGCGCGACCACGTCATCGTACACATGTTCTATCCACAGGCTGTGGGGACGGCCGGCGGCGCCGACGGCCGCTGTCGCGCCGCGGCCGCGTACTCCTGTTGTCGCGCGTGGAGATCATGGGAGTGGGTACGTTCCGCGCATGGGACAGAAAGCCTCAACCGACGTCCTCCGGAACAGCTGCAGCGTTGGCGTCTCCGCATCCCGCGCGTTCGAGGTCTTCACCGAAGGGCTGGGCACCTGGTGGATCCGCGAGTTCACCTGGTCCGGCCCGGACGCCCTGGAACGGGTCGGTATCGAGCCGGGTGTCGACGGCAAGTGCTACGAGATCGGCCCGTACGGCTTCCGCTGCGACTGGGGTCGCGTGCTGGCCTGGGAGCCGCCCGGCCGGCTCGTCTTCACCTGGCAGATCGACGCGGACCGGGTCCCGCAGCCGGACCCCACCAAGGCCAGCGAGGTCGAGCTGCGCTTCTACCCGGACGGCGAGGGGCGCACCCGGATCGACCTGGAGCACCGCGGCTTCGAGCGGCACGGCGAGGCGGGCGCGTCGTACCGGGAGGCGCTCGACGAGGGCTGGGAGCAGCTGCTTGCCCGGTACGCGGCGGCGGCCGGCTGAGCCGGACCACCGGGCATCGGCGCCAGCCGCGCTAGCCGTGCCGGCGGCGCAGGGTGGCGACCGTCGAGCCGGCCAGCGTCAGCAGGCACTCCGGCAGTTGGCCGTCGGCTATCGCCGCCCCGAACAGGGCCGCCCCGGTGGAGGCGTCCTGGTTGACGTACGCGCTGACGAAGCGGGCGACCCAGCGCGCGTCGTAACCGGCCTCGTCGATGCCGGGGAAGTCGAGCGTCCATGCTCCGCCCGGCAGGTTCTCGCCGACCATCGTCGCGGCCAGGCACCAGGCCACGTCGTACGCCCCGGCGACGCCGGCCCGGTCGACCACCGCGTCGAAGGTGCCGACGACGGCGTCGGTGTCGCCGGCCAAGGCGCTCTCCAGCACCAGGGCCGCGTCCTCGAAGGCCTCGGGAGGAACGCCGGTCACGTCGGGCAGCGTAGGCCGCCCGGTCAAGCACCGCTCAGCAGAGCGGTCAACTGGCTGCCCCATCGAAGTACACATTGGCCACCAGTCCAACCGTGCGACGTCAGGTCCGCCGGATCAGGCAGGTCAGGCGGGCGGTGGCCACCCGCGCGCCCGTCTCGTCGCTAATTTCTACCGCGTACGTGGCGACGGTGCGCCCGAGGTGGATGGCCCTCGCCACGCCGGTCACCTCGCCCTCGCGCACCGAGCGGTGGTGGGTGGCATTGATCTCGATGCCCACCGCGGCACCACCACCGGAACGGGCCGCGTGCAGCATCGCGCCGACCGAGCCCAGCGTCTCGGCCAGCGCGCAGGAGGCCCCGCCGTGCAGCAGGCCGTACGGCTGGGTGTTGCCTGCCACGGGCATGGTCCCCACCACCTGGTCCGGCGACAGTTCCACAAGCTTGATGCCCAGCCGGGCGGCGAGGCCCTCGGGCGCGCTCAGCGCGTCCTTGACCGACTTGATCGCGGCGTCCACGGTGAGTAACCGTACCTAGCGGCGAACTGGACGGGCCACGGGCCGGTGTCACACGTGCCGAGCGGCGCGTTAGGGTGCCCCAGACGGGTCGTTGGGAGGAGGACGGATCAATGCACCTGGCACGCGGCGTTACGGTGGTCGCCTGCACCGCGGCTGTCCTGTGCTCCGCGGTGGCGTGCAAGTCCAGTGACACGGACGGTGATCCGGGCCGCACCACACTGGTCAGCCTGTACGGCGCGGACGGCAACATGAGCAACTCGTTCGGCGAGGAGTTCACCGACAAGCCGGGCATTCTCGACGGCATGAAGGGCACCACCCCGCTGACGCCGCTCTCCGACGACTTCAAGCGCCGCCTCCACGAGATCGACCCGAAGCTGAACGACTACACCTACGCCGCCGAGTCGTACGACGCCGTGGTGATCACCGCGCTCGCTGCCCAGCTGGCCGGGACGGTCGCCCCCAGGACGCTGGCCAAGTACATCAACGGGGTGACCACCGGCGGCGAGGAGTGCGACACCGTCAAGCAGTGCCTGGCGCTGGCCCGCTCCGGCGCCGATCTGGCGTACCGGGGCATATCGCTGCGCCGCGGCGGGTTCACCGACGTGGGCGAGCCGTCCACCGCCTCGTACGCCACGCTGCACTTCGACGTCAACGACCAGCTGGACGACGGCAAGACCGAGTTCGTGGGCGCCGGCGACGCGTCGACCACCACCAAGGCGCCGGCCCCGCCGCCGAAGTCGACCGAAGGGCGCCGGCGCAGCGAGACGGGCGCACCGCTGAAGCTCGGCGGGCTGCTGCCGAAGACGGGCGACCTGGCGCTGATGTACCCGCCGCTGATCGCCGGCGTGCGGCTGGCCCTCGCCGAGGTCAACGCGGCCGGCGGAGTGCTCGGCGAGCCCGTGGAGTGGCTCGACGGCGACGACGGAACCGACCCGGCGGTTGCGGAGAAGACGGTGCAGCAGCACATCGCCGACGGGGTACAGGTGATCATCGGGGCGGCGGCGTCCGGCATCAGCCGGGCGGTGCTGCCGGACGTGGTGAAGGCCGGGCGCATCCTGTTCTCGCCGAGCAACACCGCGGCGGACCTGACCGAGGCGGACGACAAGGGCCTGTACTTCCGCACCGCACCCTCTGACCTGCTGCAGGGCAAGGCGCTGGCCGACGTGATGATGCGCGACTCGGTGCAGCGGGTGGCCATCGTGGCCCGCGCCGACGCGTACGGCGAGGGTCTGCAGCACAACGTCGCCGACTCCCTGCAGCGGGCCGGCCTGCCAGCCGACCAGATCAAGCTGCTGACGTACGAGCCGGCGGAGGGCGACGCGCGGCCTGACGTCTCCGAGGCGGTGCGGCAGGTCAAGGACTTCAACCCGGACGCCGTACTGATCATCGGGTACGGCGAGTCGGCCGAGGTGATCAAAGGACTCGTCGCGGCAGGGGTGCAGATCCGCCACTGAGACCCGGGAGAGGCTCGCACGCTCTCCGGATTCCTGAACCGCCGCTCGACCTGTCCAGCGACGGGCAGTTGGACCTGCCCCTGCGGGGCAGCGACGGCGATAAGGCAGCCGACGTCATGCTGCCCGACCGGCACGGCGGATACCCGGATCGAGGGCACCGACCACGATGGTCGGGCGGATGTGGTGTCCGTGTACCCAAACCCGGGTATCAGGCAGCGCACAGGCTGATCTGTTATGTCGGGGACGAATTGGGGATGCAGTCAAGGACCTGCCGGGGGGGCAGGTCCTTGATTCGCATACGGCTCCGGACGTGGCCGAGGGTGCCGAGATCGTCCCCGGGTCGCGTGACCGCGCCGGTACGCCTACCGTGATCCCGGCAACAGGTTGGAGATCTTTGAGAGGAGCAGCTATGGGCGCGGAGCCGGTCGAGACTCGAGGCGAACAGCGGGCAGACCTCATCGCGGCGGACGGTAACAAGGACGGCAAGACGGACCTGTGGGTCTCGGACACCGACGGGGACGGCAAGCCGGACCTGTTCCAGTTCGACACCGACGGGGACGGCAAGGTCGACGTGACGATGGTGGACCGGGACCAGGACAACAACCCGGAGCAGGTGGTTGACGGCGACGGAGGCCTGCCGCCGGCTCCCCCCGTTACGCGTTGACCAGGGGCTCGGGTGGTTCCGTCGCGGCGGAACCGCCCGACCTTGATCAACGCGTAGGGACCTGGGAAGAGTTCAGGGGTGAGGACGCACGCGGCCCCAATCCGCGGCTTGCCCCACCCCTGTCAAGCCTGTTCAGTCGCCCTGACGCTGCGCAGGGATCTGACCCTGCAGCAGGGCGCGCACCTCCGACTCACGGTAGCGGCGGTGCCCACCCAGAGTGCGAATTGCGCTCAGCTTCCCCGCCTTCGCCCACCGGGTCACGGTCTTCGGGTCGACACGGAACATCGACGCAACCTCGGCCGGTGTGAGTAGCGGCTCCGGTTCGTGCGTACGCGACGCCATGGGTCACTCCTCCACAGGTGTTTCATAGACGACGGCCGGGGTCCCGCCGGCCGACGCGTATCCCATCGTCCGGCTAGTCCCCGATGTCCGACATGGGCCGAACGGCCGAAGGTCCGTGGATGGAAGGATGATGAATGACCGATTTTTGACACTTTTACCAGTACAAATCGGATCTTATTGGGGTTAAGCACCCGGGTTGGGAGCGCTTCCGTGCCCACAATCTACGCAAACCGCATGGCCTGGTCAATCCAGGTTGGTGGGCATTTGTCGTTAATTGCAGCGCTCCAGTAGCTGGATCGCCCGCCACCGGCTCACCAGCTTCTCGTAGGCCTCCGTCGCGGCGTCCGTGTCGCCCCTGGCCAGCCCCGCCAGACCGGCCGCGACCAGGCCCGGGGAGTCGTCCTCGCGCAGCGTCTCGTCCGGCAGCAGGTCCACCAGACCGCCGTAGTCCAGCTCCACCACCGACCGGGGGTGGAACTCCTCCAGCCAGCGCGCGCCCTCCTCGGCCGCCGCGGTGATGGGTACGTCGCCGACCGACTTGCGCAGCACGGAGACGCCGCGGTGCGCCCGCCGGCGGGCCTTCGAGATCTCCGTGCGGTAACGCAGCATCCGCCGCTCCGGCTGCAGCGACAACTCCCGCTCGTCCAGGTCGACGAAGACGAACCAGCGCAGCGGCACGCCCCACGTGGCGATCTGCTCGTGCAGCCGCGGCACCCCGCGTTCGAGCACCCTCGCCCCACTGCGCCAGTCGTCCACCACCGCCCGTGCCTGCCCGGCCAGGACCGGCGGCACGAACGCGTCCGCCAGCACCGACGGGACGCCGTCGCGGGCGCTCAGCGCCGCCTCGGCCACCCGCACCCGCAGGTTCCACGGGCAGACCAGCAGCGTGTCCTCGGCCTCCAGGACGTACGCCTCCTCCGGCAGGTCCGGCAGCCGTGTCCAGCCGGCGCCCAGTGCCTCCAAAACCGCCGTCCGCTGCCGCACCGGCCCCTCCAGCGGCGTGACCGCCCGCCCCTCCCGGACGTAG
>JADGHA010000119.1 GCA_019689695.1 Micromonosporaceae bacterium
ATGTTGCAGTTGTGCCCCCCGATAAAAGGGACATGTCCTGGTATTTAGGGGTACACATGTGCAAGATCGCGGGGAAGGGGTGGTGGGCGGTCAGCTGGCGGTGCAGCTGACGTTGGGTGTGCCGTTGGTGCCGTTCCAGGAGCCCAGGAAGCCGAAGGCAGTGCTGGCTCCCGCGCCCAGGTTGCCGTTGTAGGAGACGTTGCGCGCGGTCACGCCCGACCCGTTGCTCGTGACCGACGCGTTCCAGGACTGGGTGATGGTCTGGCCGTTGCCGAACGTCCAGCTGACCGTCCAGCCGCTGATGGCCGCGCTGCCGGCGGTCACCCGTACCTCACCCTGGAAGCCGCCCGGCCACTGGTTGACGATCGTGTACGCGGCGGTGCAGCCACGCCCACCACCGCTGGTGGGCGAGGTGGACGGTGACCCCGACGGGGTGCGCGAGGGCGACGTGGACACCGGCGGCGGTGACTGGGTCTGTCCGCTGTAGATGCTCGCCTCCCGGGCGGTGGCCTTGATCCCGTTGGCGCCGTTGAAGATGCGCTGGCCCCAGGAGGTGAGCTGGTTGGGGTTGAAGTTCGTCACCATGTCCAGGTACTCCACGCCACCGCTGTTGCCGCTCCACGACCAGCCGAGGTAGCCGATGCCGCGGGCCTGCGCCTGGGCCATGATGGTGTCCTCGTCCGGGTCGCCGTCGGAGTGGTTGAACCCGAACTCGCCGACCACGAGCGGCAGGCCCGCGGCGGCGAACGCGTCGAAGTAGGCGTTGATCTCAGCGACGGTGTCGAAGACGCCGTACATGTGGATGGAGAAGACGGTGTTGCGGGCCGGGTCCGCGTTGAAGACGGTCCGCGCGTTGTCGCGCATGGTGAACTGCCAGTCCTGGCCCCAGTTCGGCGCGTCCACCATGATCAGGTGCTCGAATCCGTTGCTGCGCAGCCGGGCGATGGCGTTGCTGGTCGCCTCTGTCCATCCTGGAGTGACAGCGTTGTTGCCGAACGGCTCGTTGCCGATGTTCAGGATGATGTAGTTCTCCTGGCCGACCAGCGCGCTCTTCACACTGATCCAGTAGTCGACCGCGGCGTCCAGGGTGACCGCGCCGCCCTGCTCGCCGAAGCCGGTGGTGTCGTGGTCCTCCAGGATGCAGATCAGGCGGTTCTGCTTGCACAGCGAGACCACGTTGGCCACGTCGCTGGCGCCGTTGGCCGGCTGCCAGCGCCCGCCGCTGAGCACCACGCGGACCGCGTTGGCGCCCAGCGCCTTGATGTTCGCGAACGAGCTGGTCTGGCTGGGGAACCAGGTGTGCGCGTGGCTGACCCCGCGCATGATGAAGGTCGAGCCGTTGGCCTCGACGATGTTGCGGCCGCTCACGTGCAGGCCGACCGCTGCCTGGGCGGGTTGCACCGCGACGAGGATGGAGGCGCCGGCGGCGGCGAGGCAGGCGGCCGCGAGGGCGATGCGCTTTTTCATGATCCACCTCAGTGAGACGTTCGAGTGAACACGCAGCACTGCCCGACGCAGCCCTGCGACAACCACCCGGCTCCCTGCGGTGTCCGGATCAGGGTAGATGAATGAATACGCCAACGCAACCGGTTAAGTAGTCGTCCCGCCACCGGCCAGAACTGGTGCAATGAACCGGTCAAGCGGTCGCGGCAAAGCCGTCCGCGTCCCTCCCCGCAGCAGGTGACCAGGGCGGAGCCAGCCTGGCGCCGAGTCGCCGGGAAGGGTGTGCGTAAAGCGAACGGGAGTTCTTATGCTGAACGGAGGGCCGCGGCCGCGCGCCCGTCAACGGCGGTGCGCCGGTCCGCCCCGTCGTTGACGCTACGTATCCAGACCCGTAGCGTCCGCTACGCGCGGTCGCACCCAGGCCCGACGCCGCACGGAAGGGGACTTGTGGACCAGTCGCGGGAGCCGCACTTCGTGCAGTCGCTCGAACGGGGCCTGGCCGTCATCCGCGCCTTCGACGCCGACCACCCCGAGCTGACCCTCAGCGAGGTGGCCCGAGCCTGCGACCTGACCCGGGCCGCCGCCCGCCGGTTCCTGCTCACCCTGGTCGATCTCGGCTACATGCGCACCGACGGGCGGCTGTTCGCGTTGAGCCCCCGCGTCCTCGAGCTCGGCTACGCGTACCTGTCCAGCCTCACCCTGCCCGAGGTGGCCGAGCCGCACCTGGAGAGGCTGGTCGCCCAGGTCCGCGAGTCGTCGTCGGTCTGCGTGCTGGACGGCGACGACGTGGTGTACGTCGCCCGGGTGCCGACCTCGCGGATCATGACGGTCACCATCAACGTGGGCACCCGGTTCCCGGCGTACGCCACCTCCATGGGCCGGGTCCTGCTCGCCGGCCTGCCCGACGAGGAGCTGGACAAGTACCTCGCCCGGGTCAAGCTGGTCGCCTTCACCGCCCGCACCGTCGGCACGACCAGTGCGCTGCGCGCCGAGCTGATGAAGGTGCGCGGGCAGGGGTACGCCCTCGTCGACCAGGAGCTGGAGGAGGGACTGCGGTCCCTGGCCGCGCCGATCCGCGACCGCGCCGGCCGGGTGGTCGCCGCGATGAACATCTCGGTCCACGCCAGCCGCAACACGGTCGACTCGATGCGCCGCGACCTGCTGCCCAAGCTCCTGGAGACGGCCGCGAAGGTCAGCGCGGACCTGCAGGTGGCCACGCCCCGCCGCACCAGCCGGCTGGCCGGCGCCTGATCGCAGGCATACTCAGCGGCTCCTCAGGGAACGTGCCAAGCAGACTCCTACCCCTGTCGAAAGTACGGGACCGTAGGTTACGGTGACGTAGCCGTAACCAGTTCATCTTCTGTGAGGCGCCATGAACAGTGCTGTCGCCGGCCAACCGGCCTCGATCACCACTGAGACAACCACGCGGACCGCCGCCCGGGCGGCGACCGGTCAGGTCACCGGCGGCGGCCCGAAGCCGCTGACCGAGGGAGTCCAGCCGATAGGCATCCTGATCGGGCTGTGGGCGTTCGTCGTCATCCCGTTCATCGCGCTGCTGGCCGCCGTCCCGGTCGCCTGGGGCGGCTGGCTGAGCTGGACCGACGTGGCGATCGGCGCGGTCTGCTACGTGGTCTCCGGCGTCGGAGTCACCGTCGGCTTCCACCGCTACCTCACGCACGGCTCGTTCAAGGCCAAGCGCTGGCTGCGGGTGACCCTCACCGTGGCCGGCTCGCTGGCCATCGAGGGCGCACCGATCCAGTGGGTGGCCGACCACCGCCGCCACCACGCGTTCTCCGATGTGGAGGGTGACCCGCACTCCCCCTGGCGGTTCGGCACCAGCTTCTGGGGCCTGACCAAGGGCCTGTTCTACGCGCACATGGGCTGGCTGTTCCACCGCGAGCTGTCCAACCGGGCGCGCTTCGCGCCGGACCTGCTCGCGGACAAGGACATCCGCCGGGTCGACCGGCTCTTCGGCCTGCTGGTGGCACTCTCCGTGCTGGCCCCGACCGCGGCTGGCGGCCTGGTCACCTGGTCCTGGCAGGGTGCCCTGTCCGCGTTCTTCTGGGCCGGCCTGGTCCGCATCGCGCTGCTGCACCACGTCACCTGGTCGGTGAACTCGGTCTGCCACGTCTTCGGCGAGCGCCCGTTCGCGATGCGCGCCGGCGACCGGGCCGCCAACTTCTGGCCGCTGGCCATCCTCTCCTTCGGTGAGAGCTGGCACAACCTGCACCACGCCGACCCGACCTGCGCCCGGCACGGCGTGCTGCGCGGCCAGCTCGACATCAGCGCCCGGACCATCTGGATCCTGGAGAAGCTCGGTTGGGTGTACGACGTGCGCTGGCCGAACCCGGACCGGATCGCGGCCAAGATGGCGAACGCCGCCACGGCCCCCTGACCGGCCGACCCGGCTGGCAGGATAGGCCGAGTGTCCGACTCCGCTGACGACCAGACCGAACCCGCGACACCCGCCGAGCCGGTCAGCCCGGCGGCGCCCGCCGGTCCGGCGGCGCGCGCGGTCCCGGTGCCACCGGCCGTGCGGGCCGCCACCGGCAAGGCCGCATCGCGAATCCGGATGTCCGCGGCGCAGCGGCGCGAACAACTGATCGCCATCGGCCGGCAGATCTTCGCCGAGCGCGGCTTCGACGCCACCTCGATAGAGGAGGTCGCGGCCCGGGCCAAGGTCTCCAAGCCGGTCGTCTACGAGCACTTCGGCGGCAAGGAGGGCCTGTACGCCGTGGTGGTCGACCGCGAGGTGCGGGCGCTGCTCTACCGGATCACCACGGCGCTGACCGCCGGCCATCCTCGGGAACTGCTCGAGCAGGCGGCGCTCGCCCTGCTCGACTACATCGAGGAGGAGACCGACGGGTTCCGGGTGCTGGTCCGCGAGTCACCCCTGATGTCCGCGACCGGGAACTTCTCCTCGGTCCTCAACGACATCGCGCACCAGGTGGAGCACATCCTGGGCGCCGAGTTCAAGACCCGCGGCTACGACCCGAAGCTCGCTGAGCTGTACTCCCAGGCGCTGGTCGGCATGGTGGCGCTGACCGGCCGCTGGTGGCTGGAGGTGCGCAAGCCGCGCAAGGCGACGGTCGCCGCGCACCTGGTGAACCTGGCCTGGAACGGCCTGTCCCACCTCGAGCCGAAGCCCGCCCTGCTGACCAGGCGCGCCCGCTAGCGCCGCTTGACCAGGCGCCCGCCAGCGCAGCTTGAATAGGCACCCCCTAGCCCAGCTTGACCAGGCACCCGCCAGCGCAGCGTGCTGCCAGCTTCCCGTCTGCCCCGGGCACCTGTCAGTGGTGGCTGTAGCGGTACCAGTCGGCCTTCCGCTTGTCCTCCTCGGTGCCGATCTTGCCGTAGAGGCCAGCGGCGAGCAGGACCATCCCGATGATGTACGAGACCACCACCGTGGTCATGGAGAAGTTCAGGAAGTTCCCGCCGGTCCGCAGCAGCGCCATCATCAGCGTGGGGATGATCAGGAACAGGATCCCGCCGTAGTAGTTGATGAACTGGTCGATGTTGCGGCCGAACAGCAGCCCGACCAGGATCACCAACCCGGCGGCGATGGACAGCACCGAGAACGCCATGTTGGTCCGCAGGCCGAGGGCGGTGGTGTCACCCCGGTCGAACAGGCCGGAGCCGGCCGACACGACGACACCGGTGATGCCGAACACCAGGACGTAGAGCCCGGTCAGCCCGGCGAGCAGGCGGTAGACCGGCCGCAGGTGGTGGTTGACGGGAATGTGCCACATGAGCTGATTCTCGCCCACCCGCCCGGTGGCTGGTCAGCCAGGGTCGTCCGGGCCTGGTCGGCCCGCTCTCGTCCGCATGAGATGGCGACGTGGGGTGCTCGGATAGCCGCCGCTCGTCTCATGACCAACAGAGGGCGCGGGGAGCGAGAAGGCGCGACCTTCGGTCGTCAGCTGACGCGGGCTTCAGGGACGCTCAGATGACGCGGGCTCCGGGGACCGGTCCGTGCGCCACGCGTACCGACCGGCACACGCCGTACTCCTCCAGGGTGGCGGCGAGCTGGACCGCGTGCTCGCCATCCGCGGCGAGGAACACGCAGGTCGGGCCGGAGCCGGAGACCATGCCGGCGAGCGCGCCGGCGTCCCGACCGGCGCGCAGCGTCACCGACAGGGTCGGGCGCAGCGAGATGGCCGCCGCCTGAAGGTCGTTGCCGAGCGCGGCCGCCAGTACGGCCGGGTCGCGCTGGCGCAGCGCGGCGAGCAGCGGCTCCGCGGAGGTCAGCCGGGGTGGCGCGGCGGCGCTGGCGCGCAGCCGGTCGATCTCGCGGTAGACATGGGGGGTTGACAGCTCCCCGTCGGCGATCCCGACCACCCAGTGCCAGGCGTTGCCGCGGGCCAGCACCGGGCTGACCGTCTCGCCGTGCCCGGTGCCCAGTGCCGTGCCGCCGTGGATCAGGAACGGCACGTCCGAGCCGAGCGTGGCGGCGAGCCCGGCCAGCTCGTCCCGGGACAGCCCGGTGCCCCAGAGCGCGTCGCAGGCGACCAGCGCGGCGGCCGCGTCGGCGCTGCCACCGGCGAGGCCGCCGGCGACCGGGATCTGCTTGCGCAGGTGCAGCCGGGCGTGCGCGGGCACGTTGGCGTGCTCGGCCAGTGCCCGGGCCGCGCGGATCACCAGGTTGGTTTCGTCAAGCGCGAGTACGCCGGCACCCTCACCCTCCATGGTGAGGGTGAGCGTGTCGCCACGCCGGGCGGTCAGCTCGTCGTAGAGGGAGATGGCGTGGTACACCGTTTGCAGCTCGTGGTACCCGTCCGGGCGCAGCGGCCCGACGCCCAGGTAGAGGTTGATCTTCGCCGGCACCCGGACCCGCACCGGCCCGGACGCGGCCAGTCGCGGACGGTCGTACTCCTCGTCCTGCAGGGCCTCGGTCACGCGACCGCCTTCCGTATGTGACCGGCCGCGCGGCACCGCCGGCTGCGCGCTACGGAGCCGGCGAGCTCGCGACCGAGCGACCGCCAGGCTTGGGTGCTCATCGCCCCCGTCCTTTGGGTCGGGTCGTCAACGAGCCACGCGGGCTCCGCTCGCCCCGGCATCTCGGTCAAGCCTGCATCCCTCCTGCGCCCTCTCGACCTGCGCCCTCTCGACTTGCGGCGATGGCCGCGAACTGCGCCACGGTCAGCGACTCGCCGCGCGCGCCGGGATCCACCCCGGCCGCCAAAATGATCTCCTGGGCGCGATCCGGCCCGCCAGCCCATCCTGCCAGGGCCGCCCGGAGCGTCTTGCGTCGCTGGGCGAACGCGCGGTCCACGACGTCGAACACCGCCTCCCGCGACACGTCCATCCGCGGCGGCGGCCGGCGGGTGAACGCCACCAGGCCGGACTCGACGTTCGGCACCGGCCAGAAAACGCTCGCCGGCACCCTGCCCGCCTGCCGGGCAGCGGCGTACCAGGCGAGCTTCACCGACGGTACGCCGTAGATGCGGCTGCCGGGCCCCGCGGTGAGCCGGTCGGCCACCTCCTTCTGCACCATGACCAGGCCGTGGCGGAGGTCGGGCAGCTCGGCGAGCAGGTGCAGGACCACCGGGACGGCGACGTTGTACGGCAGGTTCGCCACCAGGGCGGTGGGTGCCGGGTCGGCCAGTTCCGCCGCGGTGATCTTGAGCGCGTCCCGGTGGTGGACGCGCAGCCGCGCTGGGCCGACGGCCGTCGCCGCATCCGTTGCCGTCATGGCGCCCAGGCTCGCGGCGGCGGTCGCCGGGAGCGCGGCGGCGAGGCGCGGATCGATCTCCACCGCGTGCACGAAGCGGACCGCGGGCAGCAGGGCGAGGGTCAGCGACCCCAGGCCCGGCCCGACCTCCACCACCACGTCCTCGGGGTGGAGTGCCGCGGCGCGGACGATGCGGCGCACGGTGTTCGGGTCGTGCACGAAGTTCTGCCCGAGCGCCTTGGTCGGCGTCACGCCCAGCCGGTGGGCGAGTTCGCGGACCTGTGCCGGCCCGAGCAGCCGCCCACCCTCATCCATGAGCTAGAAGCGTACGGGTGAGGAGGGTTGACATCTCCCCGCATCAGCGGAGATGCTGTGGGCCAGATCTATGGAAGCGCTCCCACGGCGCTCCGCAGGTCGCCGACCTGGGTGCCCTCTCGTGCGTTCCACCCGCGCGGGAGGGCGCCCTATCCAGTGGCCCAACTCCCGAAGACGCGCTCGCCGGTCGCCGAGATCGCCGCGCAGAGGCGGTCCAGGTCGGTGCCGGTCGTCTCGGCCAGCGACCGGACGGTCAGCGGGATCAGGTACGACGCGTTGGGTCGCCCGCGGTACGGCATCGGGGTCAGGTAGGGCGCGTCGGTCTCCACCAGCATCTGGTCCACCGGTGTCACCCGCGCGGCGTCCCGTAGCGACGAGGCGTTCTTGAAGGTCACCGTGCCGGCGAAGCTGAGGACATAGCCCCGCCGCACGCACTCGGCGGCGAACTCGGCATCACCCGAGAAGCAGTGCATCACCACAACCGGTGGCGCGCCCTCCTCGTCGAGTACCCGCAGCACGTCCGCGTGCGCGTCCCGATCGTGGATGACCAGGGCCTTGCCGTACCGCTTGGCGATGGCGATGTGCGCGCGGAAGCTCGCCTCCTGTGCCGCCTGGCCCGACTCGCCGGTCCGGAACCGGTCCAGGCCGGTCTCTCCGATCCCCCGCACCCGGGGATGCGCGGCCAGCGCCTCGATCTCCCGCAGCGCGCCATCGAGCTCGGCGGCGGAGAGCCGGGGCGCCTCGTTGGGGTGGACGGCCACGGTGGCGAGCACGGCCCGGTGGTCGGCGGCCAGCTTCACCCCCCACCGCGACGACTCCACGTCCACGCCGACCTGCACCAGCCGGTCGACGCCGACCGCGGCGGCCGCCTCGATCAGGTGACCCTCGGTAAGCCCACCCTCCACCACGGTGATGTCGAGGTGCGTGTGGCTGTCGAGTACCGGTACCGGCAACGGCTGCGGCGGCTGCGGGAAGTCTCGACCGCGCCGGGTGGCCCGTTCGCTTCGCTCTGCGTCCATCAGGGCTCAGCATCACACACGGGGATCCAACGTCTGGTCACGAGGCTGGCACACGCGCCCAGGCCCGAGCTGGACCGGGCGGCGGTGACATGGCGACGGTGGCGGCGCGGTGCCACGAGCGCGGGGTGAACGAGCTGCGGCACCGGCCGCCGGGATCACCAACTGGCTGACCGTCGACGTGGCGAACTCACTCGACGGGCAGGCCCGCGCTGACCCAGTCCTCGATGCCGCCAGCGTACTTGCGCACGTTGGTGTAGCCGAGCGCGGTGAGGCGGTCCGCCACCCGCTGGCTGTTCGGGCAGGCCTGGTTGCTGCAGTAGGTCACGATCGGCGCGGTCCGGTCCGGCAGCAGCGTCGGGGCGAGCCGGTCGACGTCCGCCTCCACCAGGGCGATGGCGCCGGGCAGGTGCTGCTTGGCGTAGTACTCCCCGCCGAGCGCGTCCACCACGGTCACCGTACCGGCCTTGATCTCGGCCAGCAGCTCGTCTCGGGTGATCAATGCGGTCATCGAACCTCCTTAGATGGACTACAGTCCGGTTATGCCTCAGAACGTTACCGGACCGCAGTCCGGTTCCGCCATGCCGCCGGAGGAGCTGCTGGTGTTGCGTACGTCACCGCCGAGAGAGCGGGCCGACGCGGCGCGCAACCGGGCGGCGGTGCTGGACGCGGCCGCCGCCCTGTTCCGCGAACACGGCGTAGACGCTGTGTCGATGGACGCGATCGCGGCCCGCGCCCGGGTCGGCAAGGGCACCCTGTTCCGCCGCTTCGGCGACAAGTCCGGGCTCGCCGCCGCGCTACTCGACGAGCGGGAACGCGCGCTGCAGGAGGCGATCCTGTCCGGCCCCGCGCCGTTGGGCCCGGGACAGGTCTCCCCCCGCAGCCGGCTGCGCGCCTTTGTCGAGGCGTACCTCGCATACGCGCTGGACCACCTGGACCTGCTGCACCTGTCCGAGACCGCCTCGCCGGGCGCCCGCTACCGGATCGGCGCGTACCGCTTCTGGCACCGGCACACCGCGATCCTGCTCGCTCAGGCACGGCCGCGGGCCGACTCGGACGCCCTGGCCCACGCCCTGCTCGCGCCGCTCGCCGCGGACCACCTGCGCGCCGTCGTGGCAGAGCTGGGTGCCGAGCGCGTACGCGCGGCAGTGCTCGATCTGGTCGAATCGATCACCATGGATGGGTAAGACCGCGATGGTCGCCCCGCACGGCGGCGGGATCGAGGTCGGCATGTCGGAGTTTGTGCCTGGCGATAGCCGGCTACCACCCGGCCACCCTGGCGATGACGCCACCGGTGTACGACTACTGGATGTTCGAAAGGCCTGCGACCGTCCAACAACGACGAACTGCACGTCACATCGACGCGGTGCGATGATGTCGTCGCCCGACCGCGTAGTGCCTGCGGGTCGTGGTGCGCGTGAACAGGTCGTAGGAGAGGCCGAGACCGTGCAGGTCCTCCACGATCCCCCGGTCGGCGAGCTCGCGGAAAGGTCACGCCCTCCTTGTCCGCATGCACCTGGATCGGCGTGCCGTGCTCGTCCTTACTGGAGACCATGACCACGTTGTGACCGGCCATTCGCATGTACCGGCTGAAACGTCGGAGGAAACCCCGAAGCCGGAGACGTGGCCGATGTGGGGCGGACCGTTGGCATAGGGCCAGGCGACCGCGGCGAGAACGTTGTTCAGGGCTACCAGCCAAGTGACCGGCGGGCGGGCGGCGCGAATCAGTACTGTTCATCCCGACACGCGGCATGTTCTCCACGAACACTCCGCCTGTGCGTAGTCCAATGAAGACCGTGACCAGCGCGAACGACGGGTCATTGGCGAGCGGGACGGCCCCGACCGGCACCGTGCCCGCCGCGGCTACCGCGCCCACCGCGAACGCCCAGCCCGCCGTAGCCGCCACGCCAGACGCGCCCGCCCAGCCCACCGTAGCCACCACGCCAGACACGCC
>JADGHA010000120.1 GCA_019689695.1 Micromonosporaceae bacterium
GCTGGAGCGGGAGAAGCGCCAGGACAGCTCGCGCCGCGGGATCTCGACCGAGCGCTTCACCACCAGGTAGTCCCCCACGACCCCAACCTATCCACTAAGCCTGAATCCGTGGACGGGATTGTGTATTGGTCGGGCGGCCTCGTCCTGATGATCTTGCCTTGGTGAGGGTGTGACGGGTCTGCTGGCCTTGGTCCAGCCTGCTCCGGGTGCTGCTCGTGGTTCTGTCGGGACGTGTGTCATGTGGTGCGCGCGGTTGGGACTGCCGGTTAGGTGGCGAAGACGGCCTTCCAGAAGGTGAGCCAGGCGTCGGCTCGGGGCCAGTGGGTGGGTAGGTGTAGCACGGGCCGGCGCTGAGGTCGGGCGAGGCGGGCTGGGATGTTGACCAGGTGCTCGCGCAGCGTGGCGCCGCGGGCGACGGCGTAGCGGGTGGTGCCGGTCAGGGTGCCGGCGGCGCGTAGCAGGTTGTGGCAGAGCGCGGCGAGTAGGCACCAGGCTGCGTTGGCGGCGAACCAGCCGGAGGGTTGGTGGGCCCAGGGGCCGTCGATGAGGTCGGACCAGACGGTCTCGCAGATGGCGTGACGTCGGTGGGTGATGTCGGCTTGGTCGACGGGTTCGGGGTTGTTGGTGAAGAACGGGTGGTAACGCCAGATCGGGAACAGCGGGTCCTGGGTGTTGGCGTCGAGCACGCGGCGCACGACCAACCAGCCGGTGGTCTCGTACCGGGTGGCGGCGAACGCGGTGAACTCCACTTCGGATACCTGGGCGTCGGAGATGAGTTCACCGGTGTCCGGGTCGACGACGGCGCCGGGGTAGTGCACCGGGATGAACGCCTCGTCTGGGATGCTGGCGATCGCCGCGTCAACGGCCGGGTTACGGGCGATCGCGAACGAGAACCGCGCTCCCGCTTTGGCCACCGCGGTAACGGTCTTCCCGGCGCAGTAGGCCGAGTCGCCTCGCACCAGGATGTTCTCGGCCCTGGCGCCGGCCTCGATCGCGGTGTTGATCGCTTCGGTGACCATGCTCGCCGCGCCTCTGGCGGAACCGGCCTTGCCGGCCCGCAGCCGCACACCGGCCAGCACCGGCGCCGCCGCGTCGGTGCTGATGGTCACTGCCAGCGGCGAGAGCCCTCGCCGCAGGATGGACTTGCCCTGGATCTTCGTGTGGCCGAACGACGCACCCTGCTTGGCCTTGCCGTACACCGGACGCAGCAGCGAGTCAATGTCGATGTATGCCCGGTCGCTGATACCGGCCAGCAGCGGTGTGCGTGCGGCCAACGCGACAAGGGACCGGCGCAGCACCGCTGCGAGCTGGCGGACGTGGCCGTGGGTGAACTCGCGCAGGAAGATCCCCAACGTGGCGCAGGCGTACACGCCGTCGAAGAGTTTGTTCATCCCGCCCGAGCGGATCACGTCCAGGTCGTCGATGCTGTCCGCCCCGGCGGCCATCCCAGCGATGATCGCCATCAGCTTCGGCGTCGGGTTGGCCGCCCCAGACTTCACCCGCTCACTGGTGAACCGCACATGCTCGTCCAGCAGCCGCGGCAGTCCCGTCTGCGCGGCAAGCTCCAGCAGCGGAACCAGACCCGCATACGACACCAGATTTTCGTCATCGAACACCGCGCTGCCACTGCGCCAGGCATGAGATGCTTGCACCGAGAGTGCCCTTCCGAGCCGGTCCGATCTGGGTCCTAGACAAACCCGATTATCCCAGCTCACGGGGCACTCTCATCGCATCTACACACCCACTCCCACCACCATCGGCGATTCCGATCCACGGATCGAGGCTTAGGACGGTGAATTACGTGTCGTCCCGCCTGTAGAAGGCGGGCTCCGTTGCGGCGGCAGATTCTCGCCCGACACGCCGGCCGTTTCCGACCAGCGTCGTCCCGCCTGTAGAAGGCGGGCTCCGTTGCGGCCCGGACAGGTACTCGTCGGCGGTCTGCCACTGCCCACGTCGTCCCGCCTGTAGAAGGCGGGCTCCGTTGCGGCGGGTAGTCGCACAGCCCGGCGACGGTCCACACCCGGGAGTCGTCTCATCTGTAGGAAGGCGGGCTCCGTTGCGGCCTGGCATATGCCTTGCTCAGCCGGGCTGGACGGTGGCTGGCTGCGGGGCGCGGACCCGGCCGGCGATCGGCCACCACACCGCCAGCTGGAGCAAGGCCAGCGTGACCGTGAAGGGCAGTAGCGTCCAGACGCCCGCGCTCTGCCCGATCGCACCGGCCAGCCACGGCAGCGCCGCGTCGCCAATCACGGATCCGGCGTTCATGACGCCGATGGCCGTGGGCACCAGCCGGGCGGTGACCAGCCGTGGGACCACCGCCATCGCGGTCGGGAAGACCGGCCCGAGGAAGAAGCCGAGCAGCACCAGGCCGGCGCTCGCCGCCGCGGCGCCCGGCAGCAGCCAGGTCAGCGTGGCGGCGGCGGTGACGCCGGCCAGGCAGGTGAACATCAGCCCGGCCGTGGTCGCGCCGACCCGGCCGGCGACCGGGCTGATGAGGAACCGGCCCAGGGTCAGCCCCAGCCAGTAGCCGCTGACCGAGTACCCGGCGAGCAGCTCGCTCTGCCCGCGCGCCTCCACCAGGTAGCTGAATGCCCAGTTGCCCATGCTCAGCTCGAGTCCTACGTAGACGGCCAGCAGCGCCGCGCCGAGCAGGACCACCGGCTGGCGTACCGTGGCCGCCAGGAGGCCGCCCGAGGCAGTACCGGACGCCGCCGGCTCGGCCGCCATGGGATCCGCCGCTCGTCGGGGGTAGACGACCAGGAAGCCGGCGACCAGCGGTGCGCTGGCCACCGCCAGAACCAGCCAGACCACCGGCCAAGGGGCGAAGCCGACGATCCAGGCGGCGAGCACCGGACCCAGCAGCGCCCCGACGCCGAAGAAGGCATGCAGGCGGTTGAGCAGCGTCGTGGCGCCGGACAGCGCCGCGAGGTAGGCGTTGAGGGCCGACTCGAGCAGGCCCGTGGCGTAGCCGGTCGCCGCCTGCAGGACGATGTACGCGACCAGCGGCGGGTGGGTGGCCGCGTACAGGGCGCTCAGCAGGTAGCCGGTTGCGCCGACGAATAGCGCGATCCGGGTGCCGTACCGGGATATGAGCGATCCGCAGCTGGCGCCGCCGAGCACGAACCCCGCGGACCCGGTGACGAAGGTGAGCCCGATCGTGGCCCGGTCCACGCCGTAGTCGCTGATCTGGGCAACCAGCAGGACGCCGCTGACGCCCGCGTTCACGCCGACGAGCACGAACGCGGCGTAGGCCAGCAGGACCGGTCGGTCTGCGTACCAGCGCATCGCCATACCCCCCGTCGCGGACGTCCGCCCGGTGCCGGTCGCCGGCGACGCTGCCGGAGATGCCGGGCCATTGGCCAGTGGCCTTCACGCTATCGGAGCGTTCGCGCGGTGATCGAGGGCTGAAGTCCGTTATGCCATCGGCCTTCCGGATGGATCGGTGCCCGCAACTTTCGTACTGGCAACGAAAATTGCGTTGCCCGCTCTATGCGTCGTCGCCAGGCGGCGTGACGGAGGCGGTAGCGGTCCACTATGGAAGCCCGGTCGCCAAGGACAGGTCGCGGGGCCGGGTTCGATCTCCTGGGCCATTGCGGGGTAGCGCGGCAGGCAAAGGGGGCCCTAGCGTGTCGGGGGTGCGAGGACTGGTGTTCGGCGCCCTCCGGGCGCGCCCGGGTCAGAGCACCATCCTGTTCCTGCTCGCCACTCTCGCCCTCGCCGCCGCAACGGCCGCCCCGATGTATGCCGCGGCGGCCGGCCGAACGGTACGCCTGCACGAGCTGCGCGCCGCCACCGGGGCCGACCGGGCCATCTCCGCCTGGGGCCCGTTGCCGGCCGCGGCGCTCGACCGCGTCGACTCGATACGGCGGCAGATGGGCGACGCGGCACGGGGCAGCGGACTGACCGAGATCGCCGGCCTCGACCTGCGCGGGCAGCTGTTGCCGGCGGCGGCGTCGGTCACCCTCGCCGCGCGCGACGGTGTGTGCGACCACCTCGTGGTCACCGGCCGCTGCCCACAGGCGGCCGGAGAGGCGGTGGTGGCCCCCGCCGTGGCAAGGGCGCTCAAGATGGGCGACCAGCTCCGCGTGGGGGCCACCGGTCTGGACGCGCCGCTGTCGCTGCGGGTCGTGGGGACCTACCGGTTCAAGGACGCGGCCGAGGCGTACTGGGCGGGCTGGCCCGGCGTCGCCGACGCGTCGGACCGTGTCGACGCCCCGATCTTCGTGACCGCGCAGACGCTGCTCGACGCCCGGCCGCAGTCGGTGGACGCCCGGTTCGACCTGGTCGCGCTGGACGCGGCGGCGCTCGCGGCCGATCCTGAGCCGGTGGAGGCGGTGGCGGCGGCGGTGCGCCAGGCCGCGCCGGCCAGCTTCACCGTCACCACCTTGCTGTCCAGGTTGGTCTCGCGGATCCACGACAGTGAGCAGGCGCTGACCGCCGGGGTCGTGGTCGGGGCCGGGCAGCTCATCCTCATCTGCGCGTTCGTCCTGCTGCTGGCCGTCGGGCAGGCGGCGGTCGAGCGCCGGCCGCAGACCGCGCTGGCCGCGCTGCGCGGTGCGCCGGCCCGGCACCGGTTCCTGCTCGCGGTCGGGCCGAACGCCGTGCTGATCGTCGCCGGCGGGCTGGTCGGGTTCGCCGCCGGCTGGCTCGCGGTGGCCGCAGCCGCCCGGTTCGGCTTCGACGACCGGGCTGCTGTCCGGCCGGACCCGCTGGCGTACGCCGTGGCCGGCGGCACGCTGCTGCTCGTGCTGGCGGCGGGTGTGGTCGCCGAGCGCGGTGGTCAGCTGGGGGCGCGCGCGGGCGGTGTGCTGGAGGCGCTGCGGCAGACCCCGCCGCGGCGGCGCGACTGGCGCGGCGACATGGTCGACCTGGTCGTGGTCGTGCTCGCCGTGGCGGCGGTGTATCAGCTGTCCAGCGGCGCGACCGGCGGCGGGGTGCCCGCGCTGGCACCGATGCTGGTGGCCCTGGCCTGTGGCCTGGTCGCCGGGCGCCTGGTGCTGCCGGTCGCGGTGGTGGTCGGCGCCGCCCAGCTGCGCCGTGGCCGGCTGGCCGGCGGGCTGGCCGCCCTGCAGCTCGCCCGCCGGCCGACCGCGCACCGGCTGCTCGCCCTGGTCACCGTCGCGGTCGCCCTGTTCGGCCAGGCAGTGTCCGGTTTGGACACCGTGGGCCGGGCCGCGCAGGCGCGGGCGCGGCTGGAGCTGGGCGCGGAACGGGTGCTGGACGTGCAAGCGGCATCGCCCGCGACCCTGCTGGCGATGGTCCACTCCGTCGACCCCGACGGCCGGTGGGCGATGGCCGCCGTGCGCCAGCAGATCGGCGATCAGACCGCGGTCGCGGTGGAGGCCGACCGGCTCGCCACCGTGGCGTACTGGCCGCAGGACGCGCCTGCGGTGTCCGAGGTGGCCGCGGCGCTGCGGCCGCCCACCAACCCGACGATCACCGTGACCGGCCGGGAGCTGCTGCTGGACGCGACCGGGCCGCAGACCCGCACGGCGGTACGCCTGGTCCGCGCGGACGGCACCTCGTTCGACGCGGTCTTCACCGACGGCCGGGCTCAGACGCCCGGGTGCGTCCCGGCCGGGTGCCGGCTGGCCTGGTTCAGCTTCCCCGCCTCGGCGGAGGGCATGCAGCTGCGGCAGCTGAGCCAGACCGGCCCGGACCGGGTGATCATCGACGGCGCGTCGTTCGCCTCGGCCGGGCGCTGGCGCCCCGGCTTCAACACCGGCCCTGGCGAGGTGACCGTACTGCACGGGCCGGACTGGCTGGGCGCCCGCTACCAGCCCGCCGACCCGAGGAACATTGCGAGCGAGATCCGCGTCCTCGCGGCTGACGCCCCGGTCCCGATGCCGCTGGTCGCCGCGGGGCCGCCCAGCCTGGCGCAGACCGGCCAGGTGCGGCAGGTCGCCGGCCTGTCCGCCGGGCTGCGGTCGGTGGACGTGGTCGGGGTCGCCCGCGGGCTGCCCGGTGTCGGCGACGCCGGGTACCTGGTGGACAACGACTACGCCAGCCGGCTGTCCAGCGAGCCGCCGGAGGGATCGGTCAGGTACCAGGTGTGGCTGGCCCGCGGCGCGCCACAGTCCATAGTGGACCGAATTCGGGGCCGGGTGACCGTGGTCGGCGAGCAGACGGTGGCGCAGCGCCGGGCGCAGCTGCTGGATCGCGGATCCGGCCAGGCGGTGCGGCTGAACCTGATCGCCGGCCTGCTCGGCCTGGCGCTCGCCGCCGCGGCGATCGCCGTGGTCGCCGCGCTGGAACGGGGCCGGCGGGTGGCCGAGCTGCGGGCACTGCGCGTGCAGGGCCTGCCGCCCGGGGCCGCGGCGGCGTGCGGGCGGCTCACCTACGCCGGGCTGGTCGGCGGGGGCTTGCTGGCGGGCGTCGCCGCGGCGGCGGCGAGCTGGGCAGCCGTGCGCAAGGTGGTGCCGGCGTTCGTCGACGGATGGACGGCGACCAGCGTGCCGCACGCACCGCGCCCGGCCGTCGCCGGCCTGGCGCTGCTGCTGGCCGCGGCCGCCCTGCTCGGCGCCGGCGCGCTCGCCGCGCGGGCGATCGGGAAAGGAACGGGACCCGCGTGATCCGGTTGCTGTTCGCCATGCTGTCCAACCGGCGGGGTGCCGCGCTGACCGTCTTCGTGCTGGCCGCGGTGGCGTCCGCGGCGGCCGCCGCCGGACCGCTCTACCAAGCAGCGGCCGAGCGCGCGGCGGCCACCGTCCAGATCGACGCGGCGTCCCCCGCGGAGCGTTCCATCCGGCAGTCGTACGTGGCCCACCGGAACACACCGGCAGACTCGGCGGAGTCCGAGCTCAACCCCGAGCTGCCGTACCGGCCGGGGTTCGAGACCGTGCACGGGCTGCACGTCCCAGGCGCCGTGCAGGCGGCGGCGGGGCGCAAGGACCTGGGCGCCGACCTCGTCTACCGGCACGGCGTGTGCCGGCACCTGGTCGCGCTGGCCGGCCGTTGCCCGACCGGCGCCAACGAGGTCATGGTCAGTGCCCGGACCGCGGCCGAGCTGGGCCTGTCCGCCGGCGATCCGGCGCTGTTCGTCTCGCCACCGGCCGACCAGGTCGCCTCGCAACCGGGCAGCCGGGTCGAGGTCCGGCTGACCGTCGTGGGCACGTACCGGCCCAGGGACGCCCGCGACCCGTACTGGGCCGATCGGCTGTTCGACACCAGAACCGGCCCGGCCGAGGGCCACGAAATCCTCTTCGCCACCCGGGAGACGGTCTCCACTCCGGCCTTCGCGGACACCGTGGTCGCCGTCGACCTGGTCGCCGGCCGGTCCGCGTTCGACGACCCGGCGACCCTGCGGGAGATGGTGAAAGACACCGCGGCGCCGACGTCGCTGGGCCAGCCTGCGGTGGCGTCGGACATGCCGGAGCTGCTGGACCGCATCGCCGCCGACCGCAAGGCGCTCCGCGACGGGGTGCGGCTGGCCGCGGTACCGCTGGTCCTGCTCTGCTGGTTCGTGCTCCATCTGGCGGTGGCCAACAGCGCGTTCCGCCGGCGGATGGAGTTCGGCCTCACCGGCCTGCGCGGCGTCCCGCGGCTGACCCGGTGGTGGCTGTCCGCTGCCGAGGTCGCGGTCCCGCTGCTGGTCGGCGGCGGCGTCGGTTACCTGGCCGGATACCTCGCCGGTACGGCGCTGGCCCACCGGGTGCTGCCCGGCGACCCGTCCGTCCGAATGAACGCCGGCTCGGTCTGGTACGCCCTGGTCGCGGTCGGCGGCGCACTCGCGGTCGGCCTGTTCGCCCAGTGGCGGGCCACCGCGGCCCCCGTCGCCACCCTGCTGCGCCGGGTGCCGCTGCGCCGGCCGGCCGGCCGGATCAGCGCCGTCGAGGTGGTCGCGGTCGCGCTCGCCGTGGCGGCCGGCTACCAGGTCCGCGCCGGCGGCGACCGCTCGGGCCTCGCCCTGCTCACCCCGATGTTCATCGCCCTCGCCGTGGGCCTGCTCGCCGCGCGGCTGGTCGGCCTGGTCGCGGACCGGGCGGGGCGCGGCGCGTTGCGGCGGGCCGGTGCCGGCCGCCGCCGGTTCTGGCCGGCTTCTCCGGCCGCGGCGCTCGGTCGCGCGCTCGCCTGCCTCTACCTGGCCCGCCAGCCCGGCCAGGCCCGGCTGCTCGGGGTGCTGGTCATCCTGTTCGGCGTGCTCGGCTTCGCGGTGACCGCGGTCGACGCGGGTGCCGCCGCCCGCGCCGCGCGGGTCCGGGCGGAGATGGGGGCGCCGCGGGTGCTCCAGGTCGAGGCCAACTCCAACCGCCAGCTGCTGGCGGCCGTGCGCGCCGCCGACCCCGACGGCCGGTACGCCATGGCGGTCACCACGGTGTCCAGCAAGGAACTGCCCCTGCTCGCCGTCGACGCCAGCAGGCTCGCGCGGGTGGCGATCTGGGACAGCGGGTACGGGCCGCCGGCGGCGAGCGTGGCACGGTTGTTGCAGCCTGCGGAGCCGATGCAGGTGCAGATCACCGGCGGCGAGTTCGAGGTGCGCGCAACGGTCCGGGCCGCGCCGGAGAGGGCCCGGCTCGTGGCGCGGCTCGCGCCGCTGGATGCGCCGGTGGTCGAGCTGGACCTCGGCCCGCTGCGCCCCGGCGCCACCGTCTACCGGGCCCCGGCGGCGCAGTGCGCCAGCGGCGGATGCCGCCTGCTCGGGCTGGAACCGAAGTCACCCGCCGCCTCGGAGTACACCTTCGACGTCACGTTCCACCAGCTGCGCCAGTACGGCCCGGACAAGGTGGTGGCGGGTCCGGCCGAGCTCGCCCAGGTCGACCGATGGACCACCGGCGGGCGCAACGAGGTGCAGGCCACCCTGACCGCGGCCGCGGACGGCGTCCGGGTGAGCTACTCCGACCGCTTCGAGTTGGGCGCGCTGCTGCGGCCGGTCGGCACGCCCACGCCGCTGCCGGTCGTCACCACGGGTCCGGCGCCGGCGTCGATCCCCGGCGGCGGCCTGCAGATCCCGGTCAACCGGGTCGCGACGGTGCACCTCGTCCCCGGCCTCGGCACCGAGGGCGGGCTGGTCAGCCTGGAGTACGCCGAGCTGGCCGCGCTCGAACCCGGCACCGCCCACGATTCCGAGGTCTGGCTGACCGCGGACGCCCCGCCGCAGCTGACCGACCGGCTGCGCGAGGCCGGCCTGGTCATCCTGACCGACCGGACGACCAGCTCCGAAACAGACCTGCTCGGCCGGCGCGGGCCGGCCCTGGCGCTGCGGTTCTACCTGCTGGTGGCGATCGCCGCGGTCGCGCTCGGCGTCGGGGCGGTCGCCGTGGTCGCCGCGGCGGACCGCTGGAGCCAGACCGGCCAGCTCCGCGCGCTGCGCGCCCAGGGACTGCCCGCGGCGGTCCCGTGGCGGGTCGGGTTCGGCGGGTACGCCGGACTGACCGCGGTGGCCCTCGTCCTGGGTACGCTCGCCGCGGCGCTGGCCTGGTGGCTGGCGCGGACCGTCATCCCGTTCTTCGCCGACGTCGGTGCGGGCCGGTACCTGCCGCTGGCGCCCCGGCCGCTGGTGGCCGCCGCCGCCCTCGCCGGCGCGGCGGTGGTGCTGATCGGTGCGGGCGCCATCGCGGCGGCCGCCCTGCGCCGCGCCGTCGAAGGACCTGCACTTTCCCGGAAAGTGCAGGTCAGTGGATCTCCGTCGCCGGCATTTTCGGGGAGAATGAGGAGATCATGAATGGTCTCGCGGTGATCTGCCGGCGGGTGGTGCACATCTACCGTGCCGAGGGCGGCGATGTGGTCGCGCTGGCCGGCGTGGACCTGGACATCGCGCCCGGCGAACGGGTGGCCCTGGTCGGCCCGTCCGGTTCCGGCAAGTCCACGCTCATCGCCCTGCTCGCCGGGCTGATGCGGCCCAGCGCCGGCCGGGTGCAGGTCGGGCTGGTGGACATCGGCCGGCTCACCGACGCCGAGCTGTCCCGGCTCCGCGGCACCGACATCGGCGTGGTCCTGCAGGGCGCCGAGCGCAACCTGCTGCCGTACGCCACCCTCGCCGACAACCTGTGGCTGGCCCAGCGCCGGGCGGCCAGCGTCCGCCCGGCCGACGTGGAGCCGCCGGAGCGCGTCGCCGCCCTGGTCGGCCTGCTCGGCGACGTCCACCGCCGGGTGTCCGAGCTTCCCCCCGGCGCGCGCCAGCGGGCCGCGCTGGCCGTGGGCATGGCCGCCTCACCGGGCCTGCTGCTGGTGGACGAGCCGACCAGCCAGCTGGACACCGGCGGCCGCGGCGAGGTGCTGGACGCGCTGGAACGGGTGAACACCGAGCGGGGCACCACGATCGTGGTGGTCACCCACGACGCCGAGGTGGGCGCGCGGCTGGGCCGGGCGGTGACCATCCGCGACGGCCGGGTGGGCGCGGAGGGGCGCGG
>JADGHA010000121.1 GCA_019689695.1 Micromonosporaceae bacterium
CCGCGCGCGGCCAGTCACGCCCGCCCGGCGGCGACCGAAGGTGCCCAGCCGGCCGTTCAGGCCGGCTGGCTAGCCGCCGGGGCAGGGAAGGGGCGACAGGTGCGCGGCGCCTGTGCCGCGACCGCCTGCCTAGCGGCTGCAGGCCACGCACGTTCTGGCGTGCGGGATGATTTCCAGCCGCTCGGGCGGTATCGCCTGGCCGCAGGCTTCGCACTGACCGTAGGTGCCCTGCTCGATCCGGCGGAGTGCTTCGGTGACGTCCGCGAGGCTCTGCCGCGTCGCGGACAGCAGCGCCGCGTGGGTGGCGGGGTCTGCCGGGTCCGCCGTGGTGGCGGTGAGGTCGAGGAGCTGCGCGCTGTGCAGCTCGCTGGTCTGCTGGAGCCGCTCACGGATGCCGGCGAGCCAGTCGTCGTGGTCCTTCGTGTCCAGTGTGCTCATTCCGTCCTCCAAAGCTGTGATGGATAAAGAAAATCGGGCGGAGCCGGTGTGCTCCGCCCGATGTGTGTCGTGCCTTCCGGCAAGTCGACTACGGCGGAGCCGGCCGCATCGAGCGGTAGTCCGGCCGGCAGGCCCAGGCGATCTGGGCGGGCAGGCAGCGCACACCGGCGCGGCCGCGGGGCTGCGGGCGCGCGGAAGTGGGAACCTGTACCGCCGTCATGCCCCAACGGTAGGTCACCTGCCCGGTACCGGCAAGCGACTAGCTACCGCCGCGCCACTACCGAAGGCCGGCTGTTTCTTACAGGGTCTGGTTGTGTAAATTCGAGATGTGCGGTACGAGGAGCGTGACCGGGCCGGTAACGGCACGGCGGTGATGGACCAGCGGGTACCGGGTGGCGGAAGGACACTCCGGTGAGCGCCCCGCTGGCGGCCGCCACCGCGCTGACCTTCGTGTGGCTCGGCATGGTGCTGGCGATCTCCTTTATGGAGGCTCCGCTGAAGTTCCGCGCCCCCGATGTCACCCTCCGCATTGGACTCGGCATCGGCAGGCTGGTCTTCCGCGCCCTCAACATCGCCGAGGCCGTGCTGGCGGCCGGGCTCATCGGTTCGGTCGTCGCCGGCTCGCCGCCGGCCCGGGTCATCGCGGCCGCGGCCGCCGTCGTGCTGGTGCTCGTGGTGCAACTGGCGGTGGTGCGGCCGTCCCTGACCCGCCGGTCGGACCGGATCCTCGCCGGCGAGCAGGCGCCCCGCTCGCGCAGCCACTACGCCTACGTCGGCCTGGAGGTCGTCAAGGTGGCCGGCCTCGTGGTAGCCGGCAGCCTGCTGCTCGCGGCCTGAGGCCGCAGCGCGTCAGCCGCGTGGCGCGTACATGATCACGGCGACGCCGAGCAGGCAGATCGCGGCGCCGATGACGTCCCACCGGTCGGGGCGGAACTTGTCGACCACCACGCCCCAGGTCAAGGAGCCGGCGACGAACACGCCACCATACGCGGCCAGGACGCGTCCGAAGTGCGAGTCGGGCTGGAAGGTGGCCACGAAGCCGTACCCGCCCAGCGCGATCACCCCGGCGGCGATCCACCACAGGCCCCGGTGTTCCCGGAAGCCCTGCCAGACCAGCCACGCACCGCCGATTTCGGCGATCGCGGCCAGGACGAACAACAGGACGGAGCGGACGACGGTCATGGCCGGCACCGTATCTGGGCGTGATCGCCGCTGGCGGTCAGGCGGAACCGCTCCGTGCGGCGCCGGCAACCGGGGTTCCTTCGCCGATGGTGGCGAACGGGATCGGGCAGCGCGAGTTGGCGGCGCAGGCCTCCAGGTCGTCGCAGCCGGCGTCGAGAGCAGCGCGCAGCGTGCCCGCGATGACCTGAAGGTCGGCGATCTTCGCCTCGACCTCCGACAGCTTCGCCGCGGCTCGGGCGCGTAGTCCGGGCTCGGCGCGGCGGCCGTGCCGGTGCTGGCCCGCGTCGAGCATGTCGGCCACCTCATCGAGGGTGAACCCGAGGCGCTGCGCGGCCTTGATCACCCGCAGCACGGTCACCGCCTCCGGTGGGTAGAGCCGGTGCCCGCCAAGGCTCCGCTCCGGTTCGGCGAGCAGGCCCCGGCGTTCGTAGTATCGCAATGTCTGCGGGTTCACTCCGGCCGCCGCGGCCACCTGGCTCGTCCGCAGCCCGATCACGAGCCGATCCCTGCCGCTGCCCGGTTAGCGAGCGCGTCAAGCACATCGATGTGGGCGGCGGGCACCTGCACGTCGAGCTGCACCCCGTCGTCGGTCCTGGCGAACGTGAAGGTGAAGAAGGAGCAGCACTCAGTCTCCCGGCCGGTCAGGTCACGAGCGGTCGGTTCGGCCGCCGGGTCCAGCCACCACCGCAGATGGGTAGCGGACAGCCGCCGCTGGCTGCGCACCGCCGTGGCGAGCAAATTGTCGAACTCGGCCAGCCGCAGCGGCCGCTCCGCAGTGGGCAGGGTGCACGCCTCCGACACCCACACCTCGTCATTCGTGGTCATGACCCGACGGTAAACCCGTACCCAGGTACAGGATGCAACCCGACAGCGACGTCAAGCCGTAGCTGACGCCAGGACCGATCGGAGTGGCGCGGCGACAAAGAAGGCGGGCGTTTCCGGCCTCCTTCGGCCGTCCGATTGCTCAGGGTAACGTACTCGGGATACCGCGAAGCGTAGTTTTCCCAGGCCAGGACGGTAGCGATGAGTTGGATCAAGGGTCTTGGCTCGGCTTCTGATTACAGGTAGTGTGCTGCGCTGACTGCTCCGGTGACCTCTCCCGTCGCCCGGACGGGCCGGAGCGGCCGCCGAATCGTGGTGACACGAGCCGGGGACCCAGCGTCGTCACTGGGGTGAATCCGCGGACCGAGGTCCGTGGTAGGGCGCTCTTCCCGCCCGAACCCGTCAGCTAACCCGGTAGGCGGTATCGGAAGGAGAAGCATCGTGTTCGTCTACTCCGTGGGTCCGCCACCCGCCGCTCGCCTTGTGACCCGGTAACAGCCCTGTCCCAGTCCGCGCCGGACCGGTGACGTGCGGGGACTGCCGGGCGAGCGTTCGACCCGCGGCGCCGCGGCGCGCAGCTGAGCGGTCCCCGCGGCACACCCGTTAGCCGGTCGAACTCAGGTCGCCGCCTTGACCCGTGCGGTCCGGGCGGGGGCTTCTTGCGCCCTCGACCCGGCGGCCGAACCAGGTTCGCGCGACTGGGATGCCGCTCCCAAGACGAGGACCTCCATGACGAACCATCGACATCTGCGCAAGCGGTTCCGCCATGCCCGCCCGAGCAGGATCGGCCGGGTCTCGCTCCTGTCCGCCGCCGTCAGCGCGGCTGCCGTGGGTGCGCTGCCGGTCAGCCAGGCGATGAGCGCTACGACAGGTGCCCACCCCGAGCGGAAGGCTGTGGTGGACCTGTCGGCTGCCCAGGGCGTGACCCGGGTCCGCGGGCTGCCTGCCGCCACCCCGGCAACGGCGGCGGCGACGCCGGCGGCGGCAAAACCCGCCCCCGGCCCGGCCAGCACCACATCACCGGCGAGGCCGGCCACCACGAAGTCACCGACCGCGGCCGGGAGCGCCGGACCGGCGGCGCCGGCCAGGCTGGAGCTGCACTACAAGTACGCCGTCCAGGTCAACGGCTGGTACTGCGGCCCGGCAGCCACCCAGATCGCGCTCACCGCCCGGGGCGTGTACCAGAGCCAGGAGGCACTGGCCGCCAAGCTGGGCACCACGGTCAACGGGACCAACTCCTCAGCCGATATCGCCCGGGTGCTCAACGCCGTGACCAAGACCTCCTTCTACCAGGCCACGTTCGTCCCGAGTAAGTCGGTGACCGCACAGCAGGTCGACCGGCTGCGGTCCGATGTGGTCAATGCGATCAGTCACGGCTACGCGGCGGTCATGAACGTGGTGGGAAGCGGTCGGGACACCAACGGCAAGGTGTACTCGTTCCCGGGCGGGCACTACATCACCGCGGTCGGCTACCGGGACGGCGGCCGGACGGTGAAGATCGCCGACCCGGCGAACGGCTACACCGCCAGCTACTGGATGACTGTGGGCAACCTGGCGCAGTGGGTCGGGGCCCGGGGGTACGCTGCCTAGCCGCGCCTACCCGACCAGCTCGTACCCGGCCTCGTCGACCGCCGCGCGCACGGCGTCGGTGTCGAGAGGCTGCTCACTGGTCACGGTGACCTGGCCGCTCTCCAGGTCCACATCCACCTCGCGTACCCCGGGCAGCGCGCCGACCTCGGACGACACCGCGTTGACGCAGTGCCCGCAGGTCATGCCCTTCACCCGGTAGGTGGCCGTGGTCATCGCCGTACTCCTCTCCGACTGGTCGCCTGACGAGCATATACCCCTGGGGGGTACGCGGAGAACGTGTTCAAGGCCACCCCTCGCCGGCACCGTCCGGCACCGCGCGGGCTGGTTCCGGGCCTTGGCCGACCGGGTACCGGTGGCCGTGGCCGGGTTGGCGCGGTGACGTTGTGGCAGCGTTTTAAGGTTCTTTTCGAGGTGTGGTTCGAGCGCGTGGAGCTGGTCGGCGCTGCCTGGCTCTACTGGACCAGCGACAACTGGGTCCGGTGTTTCCCGGCCGCCGCGGATGAGGTCGTGGGCAAGCCGGCACCGGTACCGGCGGGGGTGTACTCGTGAAGATCCGACCCATGGTGGCCGCGGACGCCGAGGCTGTGCTGCGCATCTACCAGGCCGGCCTGGACACCGGGCAGGCCAGTTTCGAGACCTCCGCGCCGTCGTGGCCGGCGTTCGACGCCGGCAAGCTGCCCGAGCACCGCCACGTCGCGGTAGACGAGCGGGACGTTGTACTGGGGTGGGTTGCGGTATCGCCGGTGTCGAGCAGGTGCGTGTATGCCGGAGTCGTCGAGCACTCCGTGTACGTCGACCCGAACGCGCAGGGCCGGGGGATCGGCCGGGCACTGCTGGATGCGCTGATCGCGTCCACCGAGGAGGCCGGGATCTGGACCATCCAGTCCGGCATCTTCCCGGAGAACACCGCCAGCCTCGCGCTGCACCGGCGAGCCGGGTTCCGCGTCGTCGGCGTCCGCGAGCGGGTCGGCCGGCACGCCGCCCAAGGGAACCGGTGGCGCGACGTGGTGCTCGTGGAACGCCGCAGCCCGATCGTCCATTAAGCGGGCCCGCACGCACCATCAAGGCTCGACCGGCGTGCAGCCGGCCCGGCCGGCGGCGCGAGACCGGTTCAAGGTTTTTGTCCGCTAAAGGCTAGTTCGTACGATTTACAAAGATTCCCTGCATATACCCCACCCTCGTGGGTACCGGATCACTGCGAGCAGTGCCGACATGCGGCCGAAAGCGCGGCGCCGACCTGGGCCTGGCGGGTACGGCGGCCGAGGCGCGCGAAGCGGGGTAATCCCGGGGGTGAGGAAGATGACCAAGAGCAGCGAGGCAAGGTCGCCGGCTGGCGGCGAATCGATGGGAACCAAGATGAAGGAGCAGGGTTCCCAGGTCGCGACGGGCGCCGCGCAGGCCGGCAAACACGTCATCCAGACCGCTGCCGGGCAGGGCGGGCAGGTCGTCCGGGAGGCGGGTCGCACGGCTCGCAGCCTGCTCGACCAGGCGCAGACGGAGCTGAAGGACCAGGCCGGCATGCAGCAGAAGCGGGCGGCCGAGGGGCTGCGCATGCTCGGCGACCAGCTGCGTTCCATGGCGGAGCAGTGCGGCCAGCCTGGGATGGCGACCGATCTGGTCGGCGACGCTTCGGGCCGGATCCACCGCGCGGCCGACTGGCTGGAACACCGCGAGCCGGGACAGGTGCTGGAGGAGCTGCGGGGTTTCGCCCGGCAGCATCCCGGCACGTTCCTGCTCGGTGCGGCGATGGCCGGCGCGCTGGTCGGCCGGCTGACCCGCAACCTTGGGCAGGCCGACGGGCGCGCCGGTCCGCCTCCGGCAGGTGGTCAGCCTCAGCCGGCGCCACCCGCCACGGCCGCCACCCCGCCGCCAGCGGGCAGCATCATGCCGCCACCACCGCCGCCTGCTCCTGGGGAGCGGATATGAGCGAGCGCTCCAACCTCGGAACCGGGGTGTCTCAGGCGTCGCTGCCCGAGCTGCTCAGCGAGATCACCCGCGACATGTCGCGCCTGGTCCGCCAGGAGATGGATCTCGCCAAGGCCGAGCTGCGACAGCAGGCCAAGCGGACCGGCCAAGCCGCCGGTGTGGTCGGCGGCACCGGCTTCGCCGGCTACATGCTGCTGCTGTTCCTGTCCATCGCGCTGTGGTGGGCGCTGTCGAACCAGATGGACCAGGGGTGGGCGGCGCTGATCGTCGCCGGGGTGTGGGCGGTCATCGCCGCGGTGCTGTTCCTGATGACCCGGCGCCGCCTGCGTCAGGTGCGAGGAGCCGGAGGGCTGCGGCAGACCGCCGAGACTGTCCGCGAAGTACCCGGTGCGGTCAAGGGCAAAAGGGCGTAACGGTAGGAGATGGAACATCGTGACCACTGATCCGAACCAGATCCGAGCAAACCTGGAAGGCACCCAGGACAAGCTGGCCAGTGACGTGAGAACCCTGGCGGAGAAGGCCAACCCGCGCCGGATCGCTATGCAACCGGTCCATCAGGCTCGCAAGGCGTACCGCGGCGCACTCGACAAGATCATGGGGACCGTCCGCCCGGCCGCCGAGAAGTCCAGCGCCAAGGCGCAATCCGCCGCACACATGGCGTCGGACCTGGTGGCCGAGACCGCGTCCACCGCGGGCGAGACGGTCAAAGCGGTCCCGCACAAGGCGAGCGAAGCGGTCCGGTCCGCGCCGGAGATGGCGCGCGAACGAACCCAAGGCAGCCCACTCGCCGCGGGCCTGATCGCGTTCGGCACCGGCATGCTCCTGTCCGCCTTGCTGCCGTCCAGCCAGAGCGAGCAGCACGCCGCCGGCCGGGTCAAGGACATGGCCGCGCACTACTCCGGCAAGGTCAAGCAGGAGGCCAGCGGCGTTGCCCAGCACATGCGCGAGGACCTGCGCGAGCCCGCTCAGCACGCGATGGAGTCGGTCAAGTCGTCGGCCGGCCAAGCTGTCGGGAAGGTGCAGGAGCAGGGCCGCCAGGCCGCGAAGGGCACCAAGGACCAGGCGCAGCAGGCCAGGCAGAACATCCAGTAGCACTGGCCTGCGGAATGGTCGCTGGGCTGGGGTGCGGGCACGAGGTGCACCCCGAGCGCGTCAGAGCGTCCTTGTCATGAACACGCTGTTCGGGTCAGGGAGGTAGTCCGCGAACGGCTGACAGTAACGGAACCCGAACTTCTCGTACAGCTTCCGGGCCGGGCGGAAGGCGTCGGCCGAGCCCGTCTCCAGACTCAGCCTGGTGAAGCCCATCTTCCTGGCCTCGGCGATCAGGTGCGCCAGGAGCGTGGACGCTATCCCGCTCCGCCTGCGCGATGGTGCGGTCCGCATCGATTTCAGCTCGGCGTGGCTCGCGTCCAGCCGTTTGAGCGCGCCGCAGCCGACCACGGTTTCGCCGTCCCTAACCGACCAGAAGGTGACCCCCGGCGCGCGCAGGCCGTCAAGATCGAGGGCGTGCTTGCTCTCCGGCGGTGAGAGGGACCGCATATGCCGGATGTGCTCCTCCAGGAACGCCGCGATCTCCGGACCGGAGAGGTCATCGACAAGGATCCGCACCAACGCTGACCCCAGCTCCTTTCCCCTGAACCTCCAGGTGCTGGCGGCCTCACGCTAGCCAAGACACGTTTCGTGTCTGTGAACGCGGCTCCCGCGGCGCTGCGGTGCAGGCCACAGGACCAAGGCGGCCAGCGGCGTTGGGTTGTCGAGCCGAGGTTCGTCACCGCAGATCTTGCCGCGGAGCGCGGGCGGCGACTGCCCGTCGGCGGGCAGCACGGCGAGCACCGTCGACGACGGTCGAGCCAGCGTGCGCTCGATCGAGCGGCCGACGGGAATCGAACCCGCACCGTCAGTTTGGAAGACTGAAGCTCTGCCATTGAGCTACGGCCGCGTCGCACCGGCCACGCCGGAGCGGCACTCCGGCCAACCGGGTGCGGACACTAGGGTACTGAACATCCGCCGGGGAGTGCCCACCCCCCGTCCCGGAGATCAAGACGGAGTGGCGCCGACGAGCGAATCGGCCTCCCACCGCATACACTTCTCCTCGCCACGGGGTGTGGCGCAGCTTGGTAGCGCACTCGCTTTGGGAGCGAGGGGCCGTGGGTTCAAATCCCGCCACCCCGACGAGAGCACCGCGGTCCGACAAGATCGCCTTGGTTCGACAAGATCGCCTTGTTCGACCAGGGCCGTCGGCGACCGGGGCGGCTCGGCTGCGCGACCGCCTCCCAAGAGTCCTCGGCCGGGTGCGCGCTGATCCTTTCCGGATGCTGGTTGTCCACCCGGACGGGACGCGCCGCGGCGGGAGAGAGTGGCCGGGATGGTGCCCGACTGCGCATACGCCGGAGCGGCTCGCCTAGACTCGATCGGGCTCCATATCACTACACCCGGTCATGACAAATTTCAGCAAGGAGTACGCCTGTGAAGAGCACCGTCGAGACTCTGAGCGCGACACGCGTGCGGCTCGCCATCGAGGTGCCGTTCGCTGAGCTCGAGCCGAGCCTCAAGAAGGCGTACCGGGACATCGCGCAGCAGGTCACCATCCCCGGCTTCCGCCGGGGCAAGGTGCCGGCGGCCGTCATCGACCAGCGGATCGGCCGGGCGGCCGTGCTGAACGAGGCGGTGCAGGAGGCGATCCCGGCGCAGATTCTGGCCGCGGTGCAGGAGCACGACATCAAGATCTTCGGCCGCCCGGAGCTGGAGAGCTTCCCGGAGGTCAAGGACGGGGAGCCGCTGCGGTACACCGCTGAGATGGACGTCCGGCCGGAGATCAACCTGCCCGACCTGAGCACCATCGAGATCACCGTGGACGAGGTCAAGGTCAGCGACGAGGAGGTGGAGCAGCAGCTCTCCGGGCTGCGCGAGCGGTTCGCCACGCTGAAGACGGTCGAGCGGCCGGCGCAGGTCGGCGACTACGTGCAGATCGACCTCGCGGCGACGGTGGACGGCGAGGAGGTGCCGGGCGGCAGCGCCTCGAACATCTCCCACGAGGTCGGCAGCAAGCAGCTGCTGCCCGGGCTGGACGAGGTGCTGGCGGGCATGTCCGCGGGCGACGAGACCACGTTCGTCAGCCAGCTGGTCGGCGGCGACTACGCCGGCCGCGACGCGCAGGTGAAGGTGAACGTGCGCACCGTGAAGGAGAAGCAGCTGCCCCCGCTCGACGACGAGTTCGCCCAGCTGGCCAGCGAGTTCGACAGCCTCGACGAGCTGCGGGCGGACCTGCGCCAGCGGCTGACCCGGGTCAAGCGGGTCGAGCAGCTGTACGCGGCCCGGGACAAGGCGCTGGACGAGCTGGTGAAGGTGACCGAGGTGCCGGCGCCGGAGGGGTTCGTCCGCGAGGAGACCGAGCGCCAGCGGCAGGCGATCACCGACCAGCTGGAGCGGATCGGCACGCCCCTGGAGGAGTACCTCCGGTCCGAGGGCAAGACCGAGGACCAGATGAACAGCGAGCTGACCGAGGCGGCCGCCACCGGTGTGAAGATCCAGCTGGTGCTGGACGCGCTGGCCGAAGCCGAGAACGTCCAGGTCTCCGACGACGAGTTCGGCCACGAGATCGTCCACCGGGCGCAGCGCGCGGGAATGGCGCCGCAGCAGTACTACGACCAGATCGTGCGCGCGGGCACCGCGCCGGCGGTCTACGGCGACGTGCGCCGGGGCAAGGCGCTCGCCCTGGTCCTCGAACGCATCAAGATCACCGACACGGCCGGTAACCCGGTGGACATCAACGCGCTGCGCGGCGAGGCGGGCGAGGCCGGGCACGACCACGAGCAGGACGGCGAGGCCGAGTAGCCCCTGCGCTGAGAGCGAACAGCGGCCGGTTGCGGGCGGTCGCCCGACCGGCAGCGGCTAGGGTCGGGGTAGAGGCTTTCGATGACAAACCGATGCGAGATGCGAGGGCGGCCATGACCCAGTTGGACCTGCCAGGGTTGCAGTCCATCCGTGCGATCGAGGCGCGCGGCACGGACCAGCTCAACGGCAACCTCGACGACACCGTCTTCAACCGGCTGCTGAAGGAGCGGATCATCTTCCTCGGCAGCGAGGTGACCGACCAGGTGGCCAACCGGATCTGCGCCCAACTGCTGCTGCTGTCCGCGGAGGATCCGGAGCGGGACATCAATCTCTACATCAACTCGCCGGGCGGCTCGGTCTACTCGGGCATGGCCATCTACGACACGATGCAGTACGTCGCCAACGACGTGGCCACCATCGCCATGGGCATGGC
>JADGHA010000122.1 GCA_019689695.1 Micromonosporaceae bacterium
CCAGCGACCCCGCCCCCCAGCCATGCCAGCGACCTGACGCGGCGGGGTGTGCCCGTGCCGGCAGATCCGCCGCGTCAACGCCACCGATCGACCGTTGCGCAGCCGGGCCGCTGCCCCACGCCGCCGGGAACGATGTGCCCGGTCGCTGCCGCGCCACCACGTCCATTCTTGATTGCCCGCCCGGCCCGCGTCTGCCTACCGTCGCCCGCGTGCCCGACGAAGAGCAGCACGACCTGCACGTCCTCCTGAAGGTCCTGGCGACGATCGACCCGTGGCTCGGGCTGGTGGGCTCAGACGAGCCGTCCGCCCCGTGGGCAGTTCAGCCGCGCAGCCCGCTGTCCACCGACGACGTACGAACCCACCCTTACCGGGTCAGCCACCGGGCATGGATGGCCATCACCCCCGCTGTGGACTTCCTGGCGTGCCTGCGCGGCAGCATCATCGGCGCCCGGCAGCAAGATCAGCTCACTGTGCGGTTGCACTCCTACGCCCAAGCCGGGTTGGTCCGCGGCGCGTTGGAGAACGCCTGCTGCGCGGTGTGGCTACTCGCCCCGCCGAGGATGGAACGGATCACCAACCGGCTGGCGCTGGAGTGGAAAGAACTCAAACCGGCCTACCGGTTGCGGGAGTTGGCCGGCAGCCCACCACCTCGCACCATCGAGCAACGCCAGCAGCAACTCGTGGATCTCCTCCTCGCCGCGCACGCCGCAGCGACCCCGACCGGTCAGTCTCCGGCGGTCGCCGACGACGCCACGGCCCGCAAGGTTCTGCGAAACCTCGACTACGCGAGCATCGCACGGCGAGCCGGCGAACTGTCCGGCGCCGGCGCGGACGCGACCGAAGCCGCGTGGCGAATGTGCAGCGCCCTCGCCCACGGCGACGCCAGCGCGACCATCGGCCTACTCAACACCGAGGTCGTCCAACAGGTCGCGCCGGGCATCAGCCTCACCCGCGTATCCGCACAGGTGAAGCTGCTGGTGACCGCCACTGCGATTGCCTGCGGGATGGTCTCCCGTGCCTTTCGGCTCCTTCAGGAGCGCGGTAGGCCACCGTACTGACCTGATCTCGGCGGGTTTGTCGCCGGTTCCCCGCGTTGCGAGGTTGCGGGGAGAGCCGATAATTCACAGATCGAGGTGTGGCGGACCTGAGATGCTGTCATGCCGTGGTACCCATCGTTCTCGCTAATCGCCCGAGTGGTCCTGCGCGGCGTGCTGCCGTACCCGGACCTCCCGCGCCGCATCCGCGTCCGGCGCCGCGCCCGTGACCTCGCAACCCGCGACCCGTTGCCGACCGACGAGACGGCCATGACCGGGTTGGACTACGCGCGGTTGGCACTGCTGCGGTCGCTGTGGTCGCAGCGCGAGACCCGCCGCGCCGTACGGGGCCGGCAGTGGGAAGCCGCCGCACTGTCGGCGCGGACCTCGATGGAGACGTGCATTCTTGGCCTGTGGTGCCTGCACCACCCCGACGCCGCCACCAAGCTGCGCCCGTCCGAGATCCGCACCACTCCGGCCATGCTCAGCTTCCTGTCCAGCACCGGAATCGTCCCCGACGCCGTGATCCGCCAAGCCGTGCGTGAACTCGGCGAGCCGCGGACGCTACCCCCGGTGCGAGCCATGACCAAGCAGATCGACGCCAAGCCCGGCGCCGGCCTGGCGATAGCTCACGCCGGACGGGTACCGCCACCCATGCTCGCCATCATCGGCAAAGGACTGATCCGACCGCTCGCTGTCACCGACCTCATCCACACGCCGAAGCAGGCGCGCGACATCCGCGTCAACCTGGCCGGCACCCGGCCGGACGAGGCGGCAGCCGAACGCCAACGGCGGGCGCGCGACCTGTACGACACTGTGCTCGCCCGGCTCGACCTCGACCTGCCACCCGAGGCCCTGAAGCCCGTCGTCGACTACCTCGTCACGAAAGTCCTCGCCGAATGGGACACATAGGTGCAAGCGTGCGTGCAGCCGCGGTACGGGTTGACCGAGGCCGCAAGCACCACGCACCCGGCCCCAGACCCTAATGTAGTTGTCCCAGCGCCAGGTGCGGGGGATGAGCGCGTTGTCGAGCCCGCCCGCAGTCGATCGACCCAACGAAGCGTGACACCAGGCCTATGTGCGGCCTGGCGTGCGCGTTGCCTGCGCAGAGCGTCTCGCTGGCCCGGGCGACCGGGCTGATCGTCGGGGTGGAGATCGGCGCGGCTGTGGGCGGTTTGATCATGGAGCGCCTCCGGCACGTGCGCCAGCGGCGTTCGGACCCCCAACGGACTCAAGAAGACTTCCGTGCCGGGCGATGCCGCCGCGTGTCGACCGGTGTCGGCTGGTGCCAAGGGCTACCGGAAGCTACAGATCACCCATCGATCACCCAAGCGTCCACGATGGACATGAATGAGGCTCCGATCCGGCAAGAAAAGCCAGGTCAGAGCCTTGATCACTTGTGCGCCGCCAGGGACTCGAACCCCGAACCCGCGGATTAAGAGTCCGCTGCTCTGCCAGTTGAGCTAGCGGCGCTCGCCGGCAACGCGAAGAACGATAGCACGGCGGGCGAGCCACCCTCCAACCCGTTCCCCGGCCCTGCGGCAGGAGCCGTGAAGCCGGCCGGAAGATCCAACCAATCCTCGGTCTTCCCTTGTCACCTGCCCCGTATGTAAGCTGCCGAAACAGTACGGACGCCCGATAGGTCCGATCTCTCGGCCCAGGTGAGGGAAGAGCCTGCTCATGGAAGCATCCGTCGGGTGCCACGCGGCACGCGGCAGCCGCGCCCCGCGCCAGCCGTCTGATCGATTACGTAACGATCACCATCGCAACCTCGACGGGCGGCCGCCCGTCGTCTCATGATCACTAATACGCCGGCCGCGCCCAACGTCGGGCACGGCGGGCCGCCGTCTCCCTCGGTCCTTCCGTCCACACTCACGCCGGAGGCGCGACATGATCACCCCCGATCACCCCACCCGCCGTACGATCCTGCGTGGCGCCGGGCTCGGCGCCGCCGCGTTCGCCGTGCCGGCCCTCTCCGCCGCGCTCGCCGGTTGCGACAAGCCGGACGAGGGTGGCAGTGGCGGCAGCGGCGGCGGCACGGTCACCTTCGGGTCCAACTACTCCGACGAGGTGCCCAAGAAGGCGATCGCCGAGGTCCTGGCCAAGTCCGGCCAGGACGTCAAGATCAACACCGTCGACCACAACACCTTCCAGGAGAACATCACCCGCTACCTGCAGGCCACGCCGGACGACGTGTTCACCTGGTTCGCCGGATACCGGATGCAGTTCTTCGCCGCGCAGGGCTTCGCCACCGACATCAGCGACGTGTGGACGGAGATCGGCGCCGACTTCTCCGACGCCATGAAGGCCGCGTCGACCGGGGAGGACGGCAAGCAGTACTTCGTGCCGTTCTACTACTACCCCTGGGCGGTCTTCTACCGGAAGAGCGTGTTCGAGTCCAAGGGGTACCAGATCCCGAAGACCTGGGATGAGTACAAGGCGCTGGCCGCGAAGATGAAGGCCGACGGCCTGACCCCGATCGCGCTGGGGAACAAGGACGGCTGGCCGGCGATGGGCACCTTCGACTACATCAACATGCGGCTGAACGGGTACGACTTCCACGTCAGCCTGATGGCCGGCAAGGAGTCCTGGGAGGACCCGAAAGTCAAGCAGGTGTTCAGCCTGTGGCAGGAGATCCTCCCGTACTGCCAGTCCGGGGCGAACGGACGCACCTGGCAGGAGGCGGCGCAGAGCCTGGTGGCCAAGCAGACCGGCATGTACGTGCTCGGCATGTTCGTCGGCCAGCAGTTCCCCGCCTCCGACGCGGCGGACCTGGACTACTTCCCGTTCCCGCAGATCGCCGAGGAGCACGGGCAGGACTCGGTCGAGGCGCCCATCGACGGGTTCATGGTCTCGGCGAAGGCGAAGAACGTGGACGGCGCCAAGAAGCTGGTCAAGTACCTGGCCAGCCCCGAGGCGCAGAACCTCTACGCCAAGGGCGACCCGAACAACGTGGCCACCAACAAGCGGGCCGACACCAGCGGCTACAGCGCGCTGCAGAAGAAGGCCGCGGAGCTGGTCGGCTCCGCCAAGCACATCTCCCAGTTCCTGGACCGCGACACCCGGCCGGATTTCGCCTCGACCGTGATGATCCCGTCCCTGCAGAGCTTCCTGAACAACCCCAAGGACGTCGACGGGCTGGTCAAGCAGATCGAGGGGCAGAAGAAGACGATCTTCACCTCGTGAGCGGACGACCATGACCATCACCGCCCGCCCGCCGGCACCGCGGACCACCCCGCGGCGCCGGCGGGTCATCCGGTTCACGCCCCGCGATATCGCGGTCATCGGGCTGCTGCTCGGCATCCCCGTCGTGCTCGACGTGGCGCTGATCTGGGGGCCGACGCTGGCCTCGGTGGCGCTGTCGTTCACCTCGTGGAACGGGGTCACCGACATCAAGCCGGTGGGGCTGGACAACTACCACAACATCGTCAGCAACTACCCGCCGTTCTGGCCGGCGGTCCGGCACAACCTGGTTTGGCTGCTGTTCCTCGGCGTGGTGGCGACCCCGCTCGGCCTGTTCTTCGCGGTCCTGCTGGACAAGCAGATCCGGTTCAGCCGCTTCTACCAGACGGCCATCTACCTGCCCGTCGTCCTCTCGCTCGCGGTCATCGGGTTCATCGCCCAGCTGCTGTACTCCCGCGACTACGGCGCCGTTAACGCGGCGCTCGGGCGTACCGACAATCCCATCGACTGGATCGGCGATCCGTCCATCAACCTGTGGTCGGTGCTGGTGCTGGTCGGCTGGCGGCACGTCGGGTACGTGATGCTGCTCTACCTGGCCGGGCTGAAGGCGGTCGACCCGTCGTTGAAGGAGGCGGCGGCGATCGACGGCGCGAACGAGGCGCAGACCTTCTTCCGCGTGGTGTTCCCGGCCCTGCGGCCGGTCAACATCCTGATCCTGGTCATCACCGTCATCGAGGCGCTGCGGGCGTTCGACGTCGTCTACGCGATCAACCGTGGCCGCAACGGCCTGGAGCTGCTGTCTGTGCTGATCACGGACAACATCGTCGGGGAAGCCAGCCGGATCGGCTTCGGCTCGGCGATCGCGGTCATCCTGCTGCTCATCTCGTTGATCTTCATCGTCACCTACCTGCTGCAAGTCTTCCGGGAGGACCGGGCATGACCACGACCACGCAAGCGCCGCCGGTCACCGTCCCGACTCGGCAGGCGGGATCCCGGCGGCGGGTGCGGCCGGCGCGCCTGGTCCTGCACGCCTTCCTCATCTGCGTCGCGGTGGGCTGGCTCGTCCCGCTGCTGCTGGCGGTGTACGCCTCGCTGCGCCCCTACGCCGAGACCGCCGCCCGGGGGTACTTCTCACTGCCGCACAAGCTGTCGTTCGACTACTACGTCGACGCCTGGCAGCGCGGCGGTCAACCCCGCTACTTCATCAACACGCTGCTGATCGCGGTGCCCTCGGTCCTGCTCACCCTGTTCTTCGCGTCGTTCGTGGCGTTCCTCATCTCCCGCCGACGGATCCGCTTCGGCAAGTTCCTGCTGATCGCCTTCACCGCCGGCAACCTGCTCCCGCAGCAGGTGCTCGCCACTCCGCTGTACGTGATGTACTCGAAGATCCCGCTGCCGTGGTGGATGAGCTGGCCGTCCGAGCTGCTCTACGACTCGTACTGGGGCGTCATCGCCATCCACGTCGCGTTCCAGACCGGCTTCTGCGTCTTCGTGCTGACCAACTACATGGACACGGTCCCGCAGGAGCTGGTGGAGGCGTCCATCGTGGACGGGGCCGGGGTCTGGCGGCAGTACTGGCACGTGATCCTGCCACTGGTCCGGCCGGCGCTCGGCGCGCTGGGCACGCTGGAGTTCGCCTGGATCTACAACGACTTCTTCTGGGCCGTGATCCTGATGTCCACAGGCGACAAGTTCCCGGTCACCAGTGCGCTGAACAATCTGCGATCGGTCTACTTCACCGACTACAACCTGCTCGCCGCCGGCTCGATCCTGGTCGCGCTGCCCACGCTGCTGGTGTTCTTCATCCTGCAGCGGCAGTTCATCTCCGGGCTCACGCTCGGCTCGACCAAGGGCTGAGGCGCTCGCCCGAGACCTCCCGACCCGGCACCGGGGAGGATCAGCGGGACGAGCGGTTGAAGACGACGTTGATCGCGACGATCGCGACCCAGGAGACGAGGGTCACGGCCAGCCCGATGCCGCCCTTGAAGGCGGCGCCGATGCCGGACAGCGGGATGGCGAGCACCAGCGAGGTGATGGCCAGCGCCAGCCGCGGGCCAATGTTGCGCCGGTCGGCCTCCGGCGGTCGCGGCCAGGTCGCCGCGGCGCGGTGCTGGGCGATCCGCTCGTCGACCCGGGCGTCGATGGCCTGACCCACCCGGCTCAGGAAACCGGCGACCAGCGCCTGCTCGGCCTCGATGCCCAGCTCCCGGCGCGCGGCGAGCGCACCGGCCAGGTCGTCCGGATCCGCGTCGAGCGGGCGGGTCGGCACCCCCGCTCGCTTCCACGCCACGTTGTCGTTCGCCACCAGGACCACCTCATCTGGCCGGCAGTACTCGTCGTCACGATGCTATTTCCGCTCTCTGTCGGCGGGCATCGGTGAAGGTCCCCGAGCCGCTGCTCGGGGACTTCCCCGAGGCCGGTCGGGGTACCGTGGTCGGCGTGTTTCTGGAGGGCCTGCTGACGCTGCCTCCGGGGCTGGTGTATCTGGTGGTCGGTGCCCTGGTCTTCGCCGAGGACGCGATCTTTGTCGGGTTCGTCCTGCCCGGCGAGACCGCCGCCATCCTCGGCGGGGTCGCCGCCAGCCAGGGTCACGCCTCGCTCGCCGGCATGCTGCTGATCGTGGTCCTCGCCGCGGTGGTCGGCGACAGCGTCGGGTACGAGGTCGGCAAGCAGCTCGGTCCGCGCATCCTCGGCATTTCGCTGCTGCGGCGGCGGGCCGACCAGCTGGAGCGGGCGCGCTCCTTCCTCGCCCGGCGTGGCGGGGTGGCGGTGTTCCTCGGCCGGTTCACCGCGTTCTTCCGGGCCGTGATGCCGGCGCTGGCCGGGATCGCGCAGATGCCGTACCGCCGGTTCCTGGTCTTCAACGTCGCCGGCGGCCTGGTCTGGGGCGCCGGCGTGGTGCTGCTGGGGTTCCTCGCCGGCAACTCGTACGAGGCGGTGGAGCGGGTGGCCGGCCGGGCGGTGGCGGTCGTCCTCGTCGTGGTCGTGCTGGCCGGGCTGGTCGCCTGGCACCTGCGGCGGCGGCGTCGGGAACGCCGGGTCACCAGGGCGTAGAAAGTGCCGGGCCGCCCTTTGTGGACGGCCCGGCAGGTTGGTGTCAGCTACTTGCAGGGGGGCGGATGCTCCTTACAGCGGCGGGTACGCGTTCTGCATCAGCTCCTGGAACTGGGCGGAGAACCAGTGCCCGGAGAGCGGTGCGTTCGGCAGCGCGCCCGTGGGGTTGTTGCCGTTGCGGGCGTTTCCGCCGTAGTTCGGGTCGCACATCTGGTCGAAGCCCTTGCCCTCGTCGTTGTCGATGGGCTGGCTGGCGCCGTCGGACTCACCCGGCGGCTTGATCCAGACGTACGCGTCGATCCCGGCGGCCGGGGTCGCCCGCGGCCGCTCGCCCAGGCCGGCGCCGCTCTGGTTGCACCAGTTGCCGGCGTGGATGCGGCGGTCGATCCTCGCCTGGTTGACGAAGTCATCGATGTTGGACGCGCTGGTCGGTGGCCCGGTGGGCCGGTTCGGACCGCCCCAGCCGTTGCGGGAGGTGTCGATGAGCATGCCGATGTCGTTGCCGAAGGCACCCGTCAGCCGCTGGCGGAAGGCCTGGGCGAAGGTCAGCTCGTCGACGTACTGGTTCCAGTCCACCCACTTCGACTGGCGGACCGACACCCCGTTGAAGGTGGTGTTGATGTTGAAGTACGGCTCGGTCAGCGCCGAGTAGTTCGCGGTGTTGACGATGAAGCCGTCTACGGTGTCGTAGCCGCCGACGGCGCCGGCCGCGGTGGAGGCGAGCAGGTCGGCCGCGGGCCCGAAGTTGCTGTCCCAACCGAGCCAGGCGTGGTGCGCGGCGTCGATGTAGTTGTAGACGTTCGGGATCGCGTGGAACTTGCTCAGGGCGTACTGGATGCCCTTCACGTAGTTGCCGTTCTCCTTCATGATCCGGCACATCTCAGTGGCGCCGGCCTCGCCGCCCGCGTTGGTGACCAGGTTGGGCAGCGAGTCGATCTCGATGATCGCGACGATCCGCAGGCTGCGGTAGGCAGGGTCGGCGAAGATCTCCGCGATCGGGTCGATGAACTCGGTCTTGTACCGGTCGATCTCGTCCGGACCCAGCTCGCCGTTGGAGGCCAGCGCGGAGCAGTCCCGGCCAGGCAGGTCGTAGATGACGACCTGGATCAGGTTTGCGCCCTGCTGCAGCGCGGTGTCCATGTGCTCCCGCAGGCCCCGGGCACCCCCCGTGCCGGTGATGGCGGCGATGCGGTCCATCCAGATGCCGGTGGGCTGGTTGGCGATCCGGCTACCGCCCGGCTCGGCCGCCGCCTTGGCGGACCAGTCCGGGTTCACGTACGGCCGGGCGCCGACGTACGGGTTGTCCAGGTGCGTGCCCGGCGGCGGGTTGCTGGTCGGGCCGCTGGTCGGGCTGGTCGGCCCGCTGGTGGGGCTGGTCGGGCCGCTGGTCGGGCTGGTCGGCCCGCCGGTCGGGCTGCCGGTCACCGACCCGGTGCAGGGCGTCCCGTTCAGCGTGAACGAGGTGGGGATCTCGTTGGTCCCCGAGTAGCTGGCGTTGAAGCCGGGGTTGGTGCTTGCGTTCGTGCCCAGGTTGCCGTTCCACGCCTCGTTGGTCAGCGTGGCCTGCTGCCCGCTCTGGCTGAACCGGCTGTTCCAGGACTGGGTGATCTGCTGGTTGCCGGAGAAGGTCCAGCGCAGTGTCCAGCCGTTGATGGGGTCGCCCAGGTTGGTGACGGTCAGGTTGGCGGTGAAGCCGGTGTTCCACTGGTTCACCGTGTAGGTGACCCGGCACCCGGCGGCCGCGCTCGCCTGGGTGGCGGCGACCACGACCATGCCGCCGCCGGCCAGCAGCGCGGCCGAGGCGGCTAGGGCGCGGCGCAGGCGAGGATGCCTGCCACCGCGCAAGAGATTGAGTTTCATGAGGGTACTCCTCGCGACATCTCTCTCACCGCTCCAGAGCGGACGGTGAGTCGGGAAAGAGGGAGAATCAGTGCCCTTCGCCGCGCCCACCACCTGATGGCGGCTCGGCCGCACAGCCGCCGTTCCGATCCGGAATGCCCATCGGCGGCCAAGGGGGGTGCAAGCTAGCCTGGCTCCGCAACGCGAGTCGATCCACATCTTTACATGGGATCGCTCCCAAACACAAGCAACCGCGGCCCGGGGTACCGGAGGCCGCTGGGTTTGGACGGGGCCGGTGCGGGCAGCGAGTGCCCATGGACGCGCCAGCCGTGCTGCGGCAAGCCGCCAGGAAGGCCACGAGGCTGCTGCCCTTCGACGCCGTCGCCGGTACCCTCTCCGGACTGAGCGCGACGGCGGAGAAGCAGACCGGGCCGGACGACCCGACCACCGCGGTCTCCCGCGAGATGGTGGCGCTGGGCGCCAACCTGGCCGGCGCCGGCCTGGCCGCGGCCGGCCGCCTCAGCCGCGTCTCCCGGCTGCCGGTGGTGGTGCCGGCGCTGGCCAGTGCCACCGCCAACGTCCCCCAGCTGCGGGCGGTGATCCGCGCCAAGCTCGGCCCCGACCGGGTGGAGCCGCTGCTGGCCGCCGGCGAGGCCGCGCTCACCGTGCTCTCCGGGCAGCCGGGCGGGATGCTGGTGGACGCGCTGCACCGCGTGCAGCGGCTGTCCGAGGCGCGGGCCCGGCAGGGCGCGTGGGCCCGCCGCGCCCGCGAACTGTTCACACCAGACGGACCGGAACAGGAGGACACGGCAGTCTCCGCAGGCCGGCCCCGGCCCCTGCCGGACGGGCCGGTCGAGCGGTACGCCGCCCGGGCCGCGGCGGGCGCCCGCGGCCCCGCGGGGCGCGGGGGCGGCCCGGGCCCCCCCCCCCA
>JADGHA010000123.1 GCA_019689695.1 Micromonosporaceae bacterium
CGATAAAAGCGAATATGTCGCTTTTATCGGGGGGCACAACTGCAAGATCGCGGGGAGAGGTGGAGGTCAGGTGAGGGCGACGTGGAGGCGCAGCTGGGGGACGAGCAGATCGTCCACGTCCAGCGCGCGGGCGGCGCCGTCCGGCTCCCACCCGGCCGAGGCGAGGAACCCGCGGGTCGCCACGTCGCGTTCGTACACCCAGGCCACCGCCTTGGTGAAGCCGTCCTCGCGCCACAGGTCGACGCTCGCTGCCAGGAGCCGGCTGCCGTGCCCGCGCCTGCCCCAGCGAGGCTCGACCAGCAGCTCGGTGATCGCGGCCACCTCCGGGCCCAGTGCGCGTTCCTCGTCGGGGGCGAGCGCGTCCTGGTCGGCCGGCCCGGAGGCGGTGAACCCCACCAGGAACGAACCGCCCCCCTCAGCCCTTTCGACGGCGACCAGCACCCGGTGCCGGGACGACGGCGGGTCGCTCACCGCCTCGTGCCAGCGCCGGGCGAGCAAGTCCTCGTCCAGCTGGTCCAGGACGCTGCGCGGCAGCATCCGCCGGTAGGCGATCCGCCAGGTCGCGAGCTGCACCCGCGCGATCTCGCCGGCGTCGCCGGGACGCGCCGGCCGGACGTACCCGACAGCCACGAGATCCCAGCGTACGGGCGGCCGCGGCGCGGGTTGTCGCAGGTGTGCGTTACCGTCCGGGCCGATGGCCGCACCTGACTCGCTCTCCCTCGCCCAGGCCCGACGGATCGCGCTCGCCGCGCAGGGCTTCGCCGACCCGGCCCCGGCCGGCACGCCGGATCTGCGGCACCTGCGCCGGGTGCTCCGCCGCGTCGGCCTGCTGCAGATGGACTCGGTCAACGTGCTGGTGCGGGCGCACTACCTCCCGCTTTACAGCCGGCTCGGCCCATACCCGACGGCCCTGCTGGACCGGGCCGCGTACCGCCGGCCGCGGGAGCTGTTCGAGTACTGGGGGCACGAGGCCTCGCTGATCCCGGTCGAGCTGCATCCCGCGCTGCGCTGGCGGATGGCTGCCGCGCACGACAGCGCCTGGGGCGGCATGCGCCGCGTCGCCGAGGAACAGCCCGAGCTGGTGCGGTGGGTGCTGGACGAGGTACGCGCGAACGGGCCGCTCACCGCGGCCGAGATCGAGCACGACGCCCCCCGCGAGACCGGCCGGTGGGGCTGGAACTGGTCGGTGGTGAAGCGGGCGCTGGAGTGGCTGTTCTGGTGTGGCGAGGTGACCGCCGCGCGGCGCAACGGATCCTTCGCCCGCGTCTACGACCTGCCGGAGCGGGTGCTGCCCGCGGCGGTGCTCAATGCGCCGACGCCGGAGCCCGCCGAGGCGTACCGGACCCTGGTGGAGATCGCCGCGCGGGCGCTCGGCGTGGCCGCGGAGGTCGAGCTGCGCGACTACTTCCGGCTGCCGGTCGAAGCCGCCCGGGCCGCGGTCGCCGACCTGGTGGCGGAGGGCACGCTGCGGCCGGTGACGGTACAGGGCTGGCGGCAGGCCGCCTACCTGCACCGGGACGCGCGTCTGCCCCGCTCGGTCCGCGCCCGCACCCTGATCAGCCCGTTCGACCCGCTGGTCTGGGAGCGCGGGCGCACCGAGCGGCTGTTCGGCTTCGCCTACCGGATCGAGATCTACGTGCCCGAGCCGCGGCGGGTCTACGGCTATTACGTCCTGCCGTTCCTGCTCGGCGACCGGCTGGTCGGCCGGGTCGACCTCAAGGCCGACCGCAAGGCCGGCGTGCTGCGGGTGCCAGCGGCGTGGATCGAGCCGGGCGTGGACGAGGGGGAGGTCGCGGAGGAGCTCGCCGCCGAGCTGCACCGGCTCGCTGGTTGGCTGGGCCTGTCCGGCGTGGCCGCCCCGGCGCGGGGCGATTTCGCGCCCGCGCTCGGCAAGGCGCTGCGCGGACCGGTGTACGGTGAGTTGAGCCCGACGACGAGGTGAAGGTGTCGATGACCCAGCCGGATGTGCAGGCCCAGGCCGCCGTGCCGGGCTACCCAGCAGCTCCGGGCCACCCGGCAGCTCAGGGCTATCCGGCCGCTCCGGGTTACCCGGTGGCATACCTGCCGCCGCCGCCCGGCCGGTTCACCCGGATGCTCACCCGTGCGTACGCGCGGGCGCCGGGGTGGCTGGCCCCGGCCGCGGTGCTCGGGTGCTTCGCCGCGGCCGCGGCCTACGTGCTCTACACCGACCCGGCGCACGCCGACGCCGACGCGGTTCCGACCTGCCTGGTCAAGCTGACCACCGGGTTCGACTGCCCGGGTTGCGGCGGCACCCGGGCCTTCTACTACGCCTTGCACGGCAACATTCCGGCCGCCGCCCGGCACCATGCCGTGTTCGTCTTCGCGCTGCCGTTCCTGGTCTACCTGTACGTCGCGTGGGCGAGCGACCGGGTGTTCCACCGGCGCCTGCCCCAGCCGCGGATCACTGGCCGGATGATCGGCGTGTTCCTCGCCGCGTGGGGCGTGTTCGCGGTGGCCCGCAACCTGCCCTGGGCGCCGTTCAACTGGCTGTACGTCTAGGGCTGACTCGCGGCGGCCGGGTGTGCGGCGCGCCGCACGTCGATGTCGCCGCTCATCGTCGCCACCCGCAGGGTGAGGTCGGGCCCGCCCGGCGGGGCACCGGCGCCCATGTCCAGGTCGGTACGGGTGGTGCCGCTGATCGTGTTCAGGTCCAGCCAGACGGCGGTGCCGGCGGGCACGCGCAGCACCACGTCGCCGGAGGTGGTCTTGGCCTGGACCTCGCCGCGCCGGGGCGCGCCGACCGACACGTCGCCCGAGGCGGTGTTGACGCTCACGCTTGATCCGGCCTGCCCGATCTCGACGTCGCCGCTGGCCGCGCTGATCTTCACCTGGCCGCCGACGTGGCCGGTGCTGACATCGCCGGATGCGGTCTCCACCCGTAGGTCACCGTCGACCTGGCCGGCCTCGACCTGGCCGCTGGCGGTCTTGATGGAGACGTCGCCGGTCGCCCGCTCGATGATCGCGTCCCCGGAGGCGCTCTTGACCGATACGCCGGCGAGCTGGCCGTGGCACACGAGGTCCGCGGACGCGGCGGTCACCCGCAGGTCGCTGTCGAGCGGGGTGCGGATCTCGATGTTCAGCTTCGCCGTGCGGCCGGGGATCCACCGGCTCTTCGGGGCGTGCACGTAGAAGGTGTTGCCGCGCTGTTCCACCCGGGTCTTCTCGGCGGCCTCCTGGCTGGCGCTGCTGCTGTCCGCGGGCTCCACAGTGGCGGTCGCGGCATCCCGCTGCTCGGCGATGACCTGGATGGAGCCGGCCTCCAGTTCGACGTCGACGGTGTGCTTCATGACGGTCTCCTCTCCGGCTTGGCGGATCAGGGTCGGTGTGCAAGGGCTGGATGGATGAGCTGGCATGGAACGGGAAACTGCTTCGGCGGGCGGCCCGCCGCGGGTGATGTGGCCCGGTGGGATCACGCCTGGGCGAAGCCGGTGATCCGGCGGCCAGGCCGGCCCGGGGTCGTCGGGACTGTTCTGCCGGACGACCCCGCCTGCACGGCGGCGCTGATGGCGTTCACCAGCCAGGCGTTGACCGAGACGCCGGCGACGGCCGCGGACCGCTCCACCTCCTGCTTGAGCCATTCCGGCAGGCGCAGGGTGATGCGGGCCAGGTCGCCGGAGCCGTCGGCGGCGGCCGGCTGCGGGGCCGGCTGCGACACCGCCTCGTCGGGCTGGGTGATCGGCGTGACCACGAGATCGGCCTCCCGACCGCGCAGCCGGACCTCCACCGCGGCCGACTCCAGCTTTGCGGTGATCTCCGCCGCAGCGTCGGAGAGTGCCTCCAGCAGGCACAGCCGGGCCGAGGCGTCAAGCGCGCCGACGAGCAGGTCGGCCGCCCTGCTGATGTCGGGCCCGCCGGCCGCGGCGGCGGCCGCGAGGTCGCGGCCGAGGGCTTCTACGTACGGGCTGAGCTCCATGACGCCATGGTGACGCCATTAGTGACGTCATGTCAAGCCGAACTAATGTCATAAGTGACTAGAGGAGATGTCATCGGCGATGCCGGCGGATCCTGTCCGGGGTGGGTACTAAGGTGCCGTTGAGCCGTGGAGAGAGGAGCGCCGCCGTGCCGGAGATCGTCCCGCCGCAGGTCAGGCTGATCGCCTGGACACACTTCGAGACCCCGGAGGACGTGCCGTGGTCCACCGATGCCGAGGGGGGCGAGGCGCTGGCGGAGTTCGCCGGCCGGGCCTGCTACCAGTCCTGGCACAAGCCCAACCCGTCCACCGCGACCAACGCCGGCTACCTGCGCCACATCCTGGAGGTGGGCCACCTGTCGGTGCTCGAGCACGCCACGGTGACCTTCTACATCACCGGGATCTCCCGCTCGCTCACCCACGAGCTGGTCCGGCACCGCCACTTCTCGTACTCCCAGCTCTCCCAGCGGTACGTGCCGGAGCGGGACGCGGCCATGGTGGAGCCGGAGGTGATCGCGGCAGACCCGGAGCTGCACAAGAAGTTCGTGGAGGCGACCGAGGCGAGCGTCCAGGCCTACACCGAGCTGCTGGCCGGGTTGGAGAAGCACTTCGCCGAGGCGTACGACGGCGACCCGGCCGGCCGGCCCAGCCCGACGCTGCTGCGTAAGCAGGCCCGCCAGGCGGCTCGGGCGGTGCTGCCCAACGCCACCGAGACGCGCATCGTGGTGACCGGCAACTACCGGGCCTGGCGACACTTCGTGGCCATGCGCGCCACCGAGCACGCCGACGTGGAGATCCGCGCGCTCGCCGTGGAGTGCCTGCGCCAGCTGCAGCGGGTGGCGCCCAACGTCTTCGGCGACTTCACCATCTCCACGCTCGCCGATGGCAGCGAGATCGCGGCGAGTCCGTACGCGCTGCAATCGTGAGCACGCGGACGACCGACTCGGCTAAGTTGAAAACCATGACAGACGACCAGCGGCGACCCGGTGATGCGCCGTTGAGCGCGGCTCCGCCACGCCCCACCGCACCCTTCGGGCGTCTCCTCACCGCCATGGTGACCCCGTTCCGGGCCGACGGCTCGCTCGATACCGAAGGCGCGGCCCGGCTGGCCACGCACCTGGTGGACACCCAGGCGCACGACGGCCTGGTCATCAGCGGCACCACCGGCGAATCGGCGACCACCACGGACGCGGAGAAGGAGGCGCTGCTGCGCGCCGTGGTCGAGGCGGTCGGCAACCGGGCCACGGTGATCGCCGGGGTCGGCACCAACGACACCCACCACAGCATCGAGCTGGCCCGGGCGGCCGAGAAGGCCGGGGCGCACGGCCTGCTGGTCGTCACGCCGTACTACACCAAGCCGCCGCAGGCCGGGCTGCACCGGCACTTCACCGCGGTCGCCGACGCCACCGACCTGCCGGTGATGCTCTACGACATCCCCGGCCGCACCGGCACCCCGATCGCCACCGAGACACTGTGCCGGCTCGCCGAGCACCCGCGCATCGTCGCGGTGAAGGACGCCAAGGGCGATCTGGCCGCCACGTCCTGGGTGACCGCGCGCACCGACCTGGCGTACTACTCGGGCGACGACAAGGTGACCCTGCCGCTGCTCGCGGTCGGCGCGGTCGGGGTGGTCGGCGTGCCCACCCACGTGGTGGGTCCGCAGACCAAGGCGATGATCGAGGCGTTCCAGCGCGGCGAGGTGGCCGAGGCGCTCCGGCTGCACCATGCGCTGCTCCCGGCGTACGAGGGGTTCTTCCGCACCCAGGGCGTCATCCTGGCCAAGGCGGCGCTGAACCTGCTCGGCCTGCCCGCCGGCCCGGTCCGCTCGCCGCTGGTGGACGCCACCGCGGCCGAGATCGAGCGGCTTCGCGCGGACTGTGCGGCGGCGGGGGTGGAGCTGCCGGCGTGACCGCCCCCGACCACCCCACCAACGGATCCGTTGCCGCCCGCGAGGTCGGGCTGGACGAGCCCGCCGAGGACGCACCGGTGGAGACCCATCCGCTGAGCCACGTCGAGCTGGGCGCCCCGCCGCCGCTGCCCGCCGGTGGGCTGCGGGTCATCCCGCTGGGCGGGCTGGGCGCCATCGGCCGGAACATGACCGTCTTCGAGTACGACGGCAAGCTGCTCATCGTCGACTGTGGAGTCTTGTTCCCCGACGTCGAGCAGCCCGGGGTGGACCTGATCCTGCCCGACTTCACCCCGATCCTGGACCGGCTCGACGACGTGCAGGCGATCGTGCTCACCCACGGGCACGAGGACCACATCGGCGCGGTGCCCTACCTGCTCGCCCACAAGCCGGACATCCCGCTGGTCGGCTCGCAGTTCACCCTGGCTCTGGTGGAGGCGAAGCTGGCCGAGCGGCGGATCCAGCCGTACAGCCTGACCGTCCGGGAAGGGCAGCGGGAACGGCTCGGGCCGTTCGAGTGCGAGTTCTTCGCGGTCAACCACTCCATCCCGGACGCGCTCGCGGTGGCCCTGCGCACCGGCGCCGGCCTGGTCCTGCACACCGGCGACTTCAAGATGGACCAGCTGCCGCTGGACGGACGGATCACCGACCTGGCCGGCTTCGCCCGGCTCGGCGCCGAGGGCGTCGACCTGCTGCTGTCCGATTCCACCAACGCGGAGACCCCGGGGTTCGTCTCGCCCGAACGCGAGATCGGCCCGGTGCTGGACTCCATCTTCGCCAAGGCCCGCGGCCGGGTCATCGTCGCCTCGTTCGCCTCCCACGTGCACCGGGTGCAGCAGGTGCTGGACGCGGCGGCGGAGCACGGCCGCAAGGTGGCCTTCATCGGCCGGTCGATGGTGCGCAACATGGGCATCGCCCGGGACCTCGGCCTGCTGCGCATCCCCGGCGGCCTGGTGGTCGGCCTGGAGGAGGCGACCGCGCTGCCGCCCGACCGGATCGTTTTGATGTCCACCGGCTCCCAGGGGGAGCCGATGAGCGCGCTCGGCCGGATGGCCACCGGCGACCACCGGCACATCACTGTGGCGCCGGGCGACACCGTCGTGCTGGCCAGCTCCCTCGTCCCGGGCAACGAGACCTCGGTCTACCGGGTGATCAACCAGCTCTCCCGGGCCGGCGCGTTCGTGGTGCACAAGGACGTGGCACGGGTGCACGTCTCCGGCCACTCACCCGCCGGTGAGCTGCTCTACCTGCTCAACGTGGTCAAGCCGAAAAACCTGATGCCGGTGCACGGGGAGTGGCGGCACCTGCGGGCGCACGCCCGGCTGGGTGTGGAGTCCGGCGTGGCGCCGGACGGGATCGTGCTCTGTGAGGACGGCGACGTGGTCGACCTGGTCGACGGCCGGGCGCGGGTGGTGGGGCACGTCCGCTCCCGGTACGTCTATGTGGACGGTCTGGCGGTCGGCGACGTGGGCGAGTCGCTGCTGACCGAGCGGCGCATCCTCGGCGACGGCGGGTTCATCGCGGCCACCGTGGTGGTCGACTCGGTGACCGGCAAGGTGGTCGGGGGCCCGACCGTCTCGCAGAAGGGCTTCTCGGAGGATCCGGCGGTCTTCGAGCCCGTGGTGCCGCTGATCACCGAGGCCCTGGACCGGGCGGCCGCGGACGGCGTCGTCGACCCGCACCAGCTGCAACAGATCGTCCGCCGGACGGTCGGCCGCTGGGTGAACGAGACCTACCGCCGCCGCCCGATGATCGTCCCCACCGTGGTAGAGGTGTGAGGTAGTGGCCCGGGACATCCCATTGTGGATATTGGCCGCGCTGGAGGCGGTCGCAGTCTGCGCGGCCGTCCGCGCGGTGCGCCGCCGGCCCGGCCGGCGCTGACGCCGCCCGGCAGCTGTGACAACCAGCCGCATTCGTCGGCGAGGACGGGAGATGTCATCGGCAGCTTCGGCAGCGTAGCCACCGATAGGTTTCGGCCATGAGTCAGCCTGTGAAGGTGACAACGCCGTCGCATGCTCGCTCGTCGTTCGGGGCCGCAGCGGCCACCATCATTGCCATGGCCGCTCTGGCGGGCTTCTGGTGGTTGGCCGTGCCGCGCCATGACCTGTGCGTGGCTACCCTGCCAGCACCTGCCGGTTGCCGGACCGCCGATCGGGTGCCCACTGCGATACTTTGGACCGTTATCGTTGTCGTGCTATATGTGGCGATCACCATTGTCGCCTTCGTCCGTCCGCGCGGTCGCTGGTGGCCATTCATGGTGGGGATCGCGACGCTGATCGGCGCAGCATTGTGGGGTTACCGACGGGTGCTGTATGCCGCCTGATCCCTTCACAACCAGCCGCGCTCGTCGGCGAGCCGGACCGCCTCGATGCGGGTGCGGGCGCCGGTCTTCCCGATCGCCGACGACAGGTGGTTGCGGACGGTGCCCTCGGACAGGCCCAGCGCGGCGGCGATGTCCGCGACGGTACCGCCGGTGCGGGCCGCACGCAGCACATCGGACTCCCGCGGCGTCAGTGGGCTGTCCCCGCTGACCAGCGTCTCCGCGGCCAGTGCCGGGTCCACCACGCGCAGCCCGTTGTGCACCCGGCGGACCGCGTCGGCGAGCTGCCGGGCCGGGGTGTCCTTGACCACGAACCCGCTCGCCCCGGCCGCCATCGCCCGGCGCAGGTATCCGGGACGGCCGAACGTGGTGACCATCAGCACCCGGCAGGTGGGGAGTGCGGCGCGCAGCTCGGCGGTGGCGGCGATGCCGTCCTTGCCGGGCATCTCCACGTCCAGCAGGGCCACGTCCGGCCTGGTTTCGCGGGCCCGCGGCACGACCTCGTCACCGCGCCCCACCTCGGCCACCACCTCCAGGTCGGGCTCCAGGTTCAGCAGCGCGGCCAGCGCGCCGCGGACCAGTGCCTGGTCGTCGGCGAGCAGCAACCGGATGGGCATTCCTCAGATCATGGCACGCGTACCCGCAGGGCGAACCCGCCCTCCGGGGACCGGCCGACGCTCAGCGAACCACCGGCCGCTTCGGCCCTTTCACGCAGGCCGGCGAGGCCGTGGCCGTGGCCGGCCAGATCGCCGGCCGGCACCTTCTCCGGTCCCCGGCCGTCGTCGGTCACCTCGACCTCGTTGGGCGTGATCCGGATCCGGCACCGCTTGGCGGTGCTGTGCCGTACCACGTTCGTCACGCCCTCGCGGACCACCCAGCCGAACAGCTCCTGCCGGTCGGCAGGCACCTGGTCCACCCGGTCGGACAGCTCCGCCTCGATCCCGGCGGCGGCGAGCACGGTCCGGGCGCTGGCCAGCTCGCCAGCGAGGACCACCTCTCGGTAGCCGCTGACCGCGTCGCGCACGCCGCGCAGGGCCTCCCTGGCCAGCCCTTCCAGCTCGGCGATCTCCGCCTCGGCCCGCTCCGGTGCCAACCGCACCAGCCGGCCGGCCAGCTCCGCCTTCACCGTGATCACGGTGAGCGTGTGGCCGAGGATGTCGTGCAGATCGCGGGCGAACCGGTTGCGTTCATCGGCCACGGCCAGCCGGGCGATCTCGGAGTGCGCGGCGGCGAGCTGGAGGTTGCGCTGGACGATCTGCAGGATGCCCCACATCGCCAGCGAGGCGGCGAAGATGCCGAAGACCAGGTTGTACTCCGGCTCCCAGCCGGGCACAACGTGCGGCAGCACCAAGGCGAGCAGGATCGCGCTGCCGGAGATGACCGCCGCGAACCGCAGCGGCACCGCGAAGAACCCGGTTACCGCTATGTAGACCAGCATGGCCAGGGCGTCCTCGCCGGCCGCTGGGATGGCCGCGACCATCAGCGTGACCTGCGCCGCGAGTACACCCAACCGGAGTGCCAGCGAGATCGACCGGTTGTGCCGGCGAAGTTGGCGCATCCCCCAGAACGCGAGGATGAAGAGGATCGCGAAGAGGCCGACCGCGACGGTGCCCAGGGCACGCAGTCCGGGCGAGTCGTGGCGCCAGGCGGTCTGGATCGGCTGCGCCAGGTAGACGAGCCAGATCGTCGACCAGACCCAGCCCCACCTCATCCGCCCGCGCACCATGTTCGCGGGCGCGGTGGTCTTCGGCGAGGGTGCGGCCTCGGCCGCACCGGCTACCCAGCCTCGGTACGCGCTGCCCACGGTGGCAACGCTAGCCGCGCCGCCACCGTGGCTCCCCCGCCCGCCTGCGGAACCCGCCCCGAGGGCACTCCCGTGGCT
>JADGHA010000124.1 GCA_019689695.1 Micromonosporaceae bacterium
AGGCTGCCGTAGAGCTGGCCCGCGAACGGGGTTGGCTGCGACCCCGCGGGGCCGAATCCCGCTGTGTCCGTGGCACCGTATGGACAGACATCACGGCAGCCGGTTGAACCTACCAGGCTTGCGCAACGAGGCGTCGACCCGTTCCCCAGCCGTGGACGCATCCCGAACCCCGAACGACGGCTCATGATCAGCGCCAACTGGGCAGGCGACATGGCGAGGCACGCCTCGTGGGCGCTCCCTGGCTGGGTGCGGACGTACGCCGGTCAGGGGTCGGGGTCAAGACTCGGACCGGAGGTTTGACCCGCGCAGCTGACTCTGGTCTTGACGCCGATCCCGTACGGCGCCGGATCGGTGCGCCGGGAACGCGCGTGTGTAGGTGGGTGTTGGGCAGCCGCAGCTGGTCACCCTGGCGGCGATCTTCGCGACATGCAGTAGACCGTGCGCGCGCGATAGCTGCCGGCCGCCCCGTGGTCCGGCCGGCAGCGATCGCGGCCAGCGGTTACTCGATCGATACCTGCGAGAAGTCCGGCCGGCCGTTGACCGGCATCTCGAACCCCTTGACGTTGTCGCGGATGGCGTAGTTGTTCTTCAGATCCACCGGGAAGATGGCCACCGCGTCGTCCCACAGAATCTTTGCTGCCTGGGCGTACAGCGACTTGCGCTCGTTCTGGTCCAGCGAGGCGCGCGCCTTGGCCATGATCGTGTCCAGCTCCTTGTTGCAGTAGCCCAGCCGCTTGGCCGCGCAGGTGTAGAGCCGGTTCAGGGTGAAGTCGGCGTCGCCGGTGCCGGTGGTGTTGGTCTGCAGGTTCAGGTCCCACTTCATGGCGCCGAAGTCCTTCAGCCAGGTCGCCCGCTCCTTCTCCAGCGGCTGGACCTTGATGCCGACCTTCGCCCAGTCCGAGATGAACGCCTGGGCCAGGGCCCGGATGTTCGGCCCGCCCTCCAGCGGCCACTGCATGGAGGTGCTGAAGCCGTTGGGGTAGCCGGCCTCGGCGAGCAGCCGTTTGGCCAGCTCCGGGTCGTAGGAGTACGGCTCGAGCTGGGTCGCTCCGAAGACGGCCTGGGTGATCGGCGCCTGGGCCACCGTACCGAGGTCGCCGAAGAGGTCTTCGACGGTCCCCTTGATGTCGATCGCGTGCAGCATGGCCTGCCGCACCTTGAGGTTGTCGAACGGCTTGTTGTTGTGGTTGAACCAGATGAAGTAGTAGTTGTAGCTGGGCCCGGTCCCGTACTTGATGCCGTCCATACCGGACACCTCGGCCACCTGGTCCGGCGGGATCGCCGCGAGGACGTCCACCTCGTTGTTGTTCAGGGCGGTGATCCGGGCCGCGATCTCCGGCATGTCGAGGATCTGCAAGGTCTCTACCTTGGCCTTCGGGCCCCAGTAGCCGTCGTTGCGGCTGAGCACCACCTTGTCATCGGGGCTGAAGGAGTCGATCTTGAATGGGCCGGTGCCGATCGGCTTCTGCCAGTAGGCGTCGTCGCCGACCTTGTCCCCCTGGCCGATGAAGACCAGGGACAGGGTGCTGGGCAGCGTACCCAGCGGCTCGGCGGTGTGGAACGTCACCGTGTGGTCGTCGGTGGCGTCGACCGCGGTTATCGAGGAGAGCAGCGGGGCCAGCGAACCCTTCAGGCTGATCAGCCGCTCCACGGATCCCTTGACATCCTTGGCCGTGAACGGAGTGCCGTCGCTGAACTTCACCCCTTCGCGGAGATGGAAGACCCACGTCTTCTCGTCCGGGTTCTCCCAACTGGTGGCCAGCTTCGGGGCCGGTTGGCCGTCCTTCATCACGGTGAGCGTCTCCAGTGCCTGCTGCACCGTGGTCTGGACCGCCTCTTCCGCCGGGTACTGCTGGACGTCCAGCGACACCGGGAACAGCTGCGGCGCGTAGCGCAGCACCTGGCCGTCGCTGTCGGATCCGCCGGAGCCGCTGCAGGCCGAAAGGCCCACTACGAGCGCGGCGGACACCAGGCAGCGTCTGATCCGGGATCGTGCTGTCGAGGGGGGCGAGAATCTCATCGCCAGTCTCCTTTGGTCAGCTGCGGGTTTCGGAGGGAAGGGTGAAGGTCGCCACCACGGGCTTGTGGTCCGACGGCGCACTCCCAGACGAGAAGAACTCGACGACCTCGCTCGCCCGGGTGGTGACGGGACCGCGCGAGAAGATCCAGTCGATGGCTTTGGACGGGGATCCCAGCGGGGAGAGCCGGGTGCCGCGGGTCGTGGCGAACGGTAGTGGCGACACCGGGTGGGTCACCGGCGACGTGCGCCCCAGCGCGGTGAACGTGTCGAGGAAGCCGCCGTTGCCCAGCACCCACAGCGGTTCGCCGATGTCGTTGATGTCCACAGTGAACAGGCAGGGGCCGTCGCCGGCGATCTCGTCCAGCGCCGCCACCACGCGCTCCGCCTGCCCGGTACGCCGGTTGCGCCGGTCCCGCCGCTCCTCGGTGTGGCCGGGCCAGGTCAGGTGCGCGGTGGAGAACACCAGCGCGGGGGCTTGCCCGTGCGTGGGCCGCAGGCGCACCCAGAACAGCCCGGCATGGGGGTCGAGGATGCCGACGTCACGCCAGCCGTACTCGACGAGGTCGAACAGTTCGGTACGCCACCACAGGTTGCTCTGCAGCGCCCATCCCGGGAAGTCGTCGTCCACCCGGGCATGTCCCGGCAGTGCCTCATCGAGCATCGCCCGCGAGCGGGGCCGCAGCTCCTGGGTGGCCAGCAGGTCGGGCGGCCGGGTGGTGAACAGGTCACGGATCGCCGGCTCCCGCCGATCCAGATGCGTGTCGCCCCAGAGGTTGTAGGTCATCGCGACGAAGGTGAACGATCCGGTCAGCATCTGTGTCCCCTCTGGATTCATTCGGCGCGGGTGGCGCGGGCGGCCCGCGTGGTCGGCGAGTTGTACTCGACCAACGCGCTGTGCTCGCGCTCGCCGGCGTAGCTGATGACGGTCAGCGACGCGTTCACCGGCGGGGCGAACAAGGTGTGGCCGGGCACCGGCAGCCGCAGCGCGGCGGCGGCCGCGACCCGGATCGGGCCGCCGTGGGTGAACACGATCACGGTCCCGGTGCCGGCGGCGCTCGCGGCTTCAACGAGTGCCTGCCACACCCGCTCGCGCAGTTCGGCGAAGGTTTCGCCGCCGCCGCGTCGCAGGTCGACCCCTCGGCGGGCCGCCGCCACGTCGTCCGGGTACTCGGCGGCGATTTCGGCGAAGGTGCGGCCGGTCCAGCCGCCGACGTCGACCTCCCGCAACCGGGCGTCCTGCTTGGCGTCGAGGTCGATGTGGCGCAGGTACGCGGCTGCGGTGTCCCGGGCGCGGGGCAGATCGCTGGTCACCACCAGTGCCGGGCGGCCGAAGCGGGCCAGCAGTTCGGCCGCGGCCGCTTCGGCCTGCTGCACGCCGGCCGCGGTGAGCCCTGAGTCGGCCTGTCCCTGGTAGCGCTCCTCGACGTTCCACGCCGACTCGCCGTGGCGGACGAGGACCAGGTGCGTGCCGCCGCTCATCGGGCACCGACCGCTGCGGGCTGCGGCTGCGCGGGCAGCTCGGGGAAGTGGCACGCGGATGGGTGATCGCCCAGCCGGTGTGCGAGTACCGGCTCCTCGCTCGCGCACCGTGGCTGCGCCTTCCAGCAGCGGGTGCGGAACCGGCAGCCGGAGGGTGGCGACACCGGCGACGGGATGTCTCCGGTGAGGATGATCTGCTGCCGGGGCGGTGCGGCCCAGGGGCGGGTCACCGGCACCGCGGACAGCAGCGCCTGGGTGTACGGGTGTACCGGCGCGGTGAATATCTGGTCGGTCGTGCCGGTCTCCACCAGCTTGCCGAGGTACATCACGGCGACCTGGTTGCTGATGTGCCGTACCACGGACAGGTCGTGGGCGATGAACAGGTAGCTGAGGCCGAGGTCCGCTTGCAGGTCGACGAGCAGGTTCAGCACCTGGGCCTGGACCGAGACGTCCAATGCGGACACCGCCTCGTCGCAGATCACCAGCCGTGGCCGCAGCGCCAGGGCCCGGGCTATGCCGATCCGCTGGCGCTGGCCGCCGGAGAACTGGTGCGGGTACCGGTCGGCGTGGTCGGGGTTGAGGCCGACCCGGGCCAAAAGGTCGTTCACCTCCGCGGTCCACCGGTGGCGCGGTACGACGCCGGGGTTGATCATCCACGCTTCGCTGATGATCTGGCGGACGGTCAGCCGGGGGTTCAGTGACGCGTAGGGGTCCTGGAAGATCATCTGGATCTGTCGCCGGATGCGGCGCAGTTCTGCCGCCTTCGCGCCCCGTCGGCGGCCGGAGAGGGTGACCAGGTCCCGGCCGTCGAAGAGCACCTGGCCGGACCTGGGCCGCTCCAGGCCGATGACGGTTCGGGCGAGCGTCGTCTTGCCGGAGCCCGATTCGCCGACCAGGCCCAGTGTCCGGCCCGCGGGCAGGTCGAACGAGACGCCGGAGACGGCGTGCACCTCGCCCACTTTCCGGCGGAGCAGGGCGGAGTGGATGGGAAAGCTGGTGTGCAGGTCGCGGACGGACAGCAGGGGTTCAGCCGGCGACGACATCGGCGAGCACCTCCTCGGCGTGGTGGCAGGCGGCGCGGTGCGAGTCGGGCCGGGTGGGTACCGCCGCGAGCGTCGGCGGTTGGGAGGCGCAGATGTCGGTGGCGTATGCGCAGCGGGGCCGGAACGGGCAGCCGCTCGGCAGCCGCATCAGGTCGGGGGGTGCGCCGGGAATGGGCTGTAGCCGTTCGCGGGGGCCGTCCAGTTCCGGGATGGAGGCCATCAGCCCGCGGGTGTAGGGGTGCGCGGTGGTCTCGTACACCTCGCGCAGCTCGCCGGTCTCCACCACCCGGCCGGCGTACATCAGCATGGCCCGGTCCGCGACTCCGGCCACGACGCCAAGGTCGTGGCTGATGAGGATCATCGCCATCCGGTGCTCGGCCTTGAGGTCGGCCAGCAGCGCCATGATCTGTGCCTGGACCGTGACGTCCAGCGCCGTGGTCGGTTCGTCCGCGATGAGCAGCCGGGGTTGGAGGGCGAGCGCCATGGCGATCATCACGCGTTGCCGCATGCCGCCGGAGAACTGGTGGGGGTAGTCGTCGACCCGGCGGGCGGCGGCCGGGATGCCCACCCGGTCCATCAGCTCGATCGCCTTGCGCCGCGCCTCGGCGCGGGAGGCGCCCCGGCGGCGGCGGAACAGCTCGCCGATCTGCGCGCCGACGCGCAGTACCGGGTTGAGGGAGCTGAGCGGATCCTGGAACACCATGGCCAGCTCGGTGCCGTTCAGGCGGCGGGCCTCGGACGGTGGGCGGGTCAGCAGGTCGGTGCCGTCGTAGATGATCCGGCCTCCGGTCACCTGCCCGGCCGGCCGGGGCACCAGTCCCATCACGGCCTGGGCCGTGACGCTCTTGCCGCTTCCGGTCTCGCCCAGGATGGCCAGGGTCTCCCCTTCGGCGAGGTCGAAGCTCACCCGGTCGACTGCGGTGATGGTCCCGGCGCGGGTGCGGAACTGGACCGTCAGGTCCTGCACCGACAACAGTGGATGGTCCATCACATGCTCCTGAGCCGCGGGTCGAAGCGGTCGCGCAGGGCGTCGCCCAGCACGCCGAAGCTGATCACGAGGATGGCCAGGCCGATGCCGGGGATGGTCGAGATCCACCAGGCGTTGGACAGGTAGTCCCGGCCGTTGGCGATGGTCATGCCCCAGCTCGGCGTGCTCGCCGGCGTGCCCAGGCCGAGGAAGCTCAGCGACGCCTCGGCCAGGATCACGTGGCCCAGCTCGACCGTTGCGACGACCAGGATCGGTGCGATCGAGGCGGGCAGGATGCTGCGGGTGATCAGGTGCCAGGTTCCGGCGCCGAGGGTGCGGGTGGCGTCCACGTAGTCCCGCTCCTTGAGGGCGAGGACCTGGCTGCGGGTGACCCGGGCGAAGGTGACCCAGTTGGAGATGGACAGGACGATCACGACGTTCACCACGCTGGGACCGAGGATCGAGGCGATGAAGATGGCCAGCAGGATCGACGGGAAGGTGAGCTGGACGTCCGCCAGGCGCATGAGTACCGCGTCCAGCCAGCCGCCGAAATAGCCGCTGACGAGGCCGGCGGTGACCCCGATGAGGCCGGCCAGCACGAGCGTGGCCACGCCGACGGTGATGGACACCCGGGCGCCCTGCATCATCTGGGCGAGCACGTCCTGGCCGACCTGGTCGGTGCCGAAGACGGCGAGGCTGCCGTCCGGCAGCCGGGTGCCGGGTGGCTGCAGCCGTGCCTTGAGATCGGTGGCGACCGGGTCGTACTGGAGCAGGATCGGCCCGACCACCGCGGCCACCACGTAGCACGCCACCACGACCAGGGAGCCGATGATCCGCAGTCGTCCGATCGTGCCGCGGGGCCGGCCGGCGAGCGGGTCGGCGTCCGGCGGCGGGGTGTCCACCGGCCCGGCCGGGTCGCCTGCCGGTGGCGCCACCAGCGCCTGGTCGGTCGGCGGCACCTGGCCGGTCGTTCTGTCCATTGTCACCGTCCCAACCGGATGCGCGGGTCGAGGTAGCCGTACAGGATGTCGACCACCAGGTTGATGAGGACGAAGCCGCCGGCGATCATCAGGATCGCGGCCTGGACGACGTTGTAGTCCCGGGCTGAGATGGAGTCGATGAGCAGCCGCCCGACGCCGGGCCAGGCGAAGACCGTCTCGATGATGACGGCGCCGCCGAGCAGCTTGCCGAACTCGATGCCGGTGACCGTCACGATCGGGATCAGGGCGTTGCGGACGGCGTGCCGGAGGATGACGACGCGTTCGGACAGGCCTTTGGCCCGGGCGGTCTGGATGTAGTTCTCGTGGACGACGTCGAGCAGGCCGCTGCGGGTGAGCCGGATCAGGATCGCGATGAACGGCAGGGCGAGGGTGATCCCGGGCAGGATCATCCGGTCCAGCCCGCCCTTGCCGCCGCTGGCCAGCAGGTGCAGTTGCCGGGCGAAGACCAGGATGAACACGATGCCGATCCAGAACGAGGGCATGGACTGGGACAGCAGCGCGAACACCGACACGAGTCGGTCGGTCAGCCGGTTGACCCGCAGGGCGGCGACCACGCCGAGGGAGATGCCGAGCAGCAGGGCGATCACCGTGGCCACGACCGCCAGCTGGACGGTCGCGGGGAACCGTTCGGTCACCAGGTCCATGGCGTCCCTGTGGTAGCGGTAGGAGTCGCCGAAGTCGAGATTGACCACATCGGACAGGTACTTGCCGTACTGCACCGGCAGCGGCCGGTCCAGGCCCATCTGGTCGCGTAGCTGGGCGATCTCCTCCTGGGTGGCGTCGGAGCCGAGGATGAGCTGGGCCGGATCCCCGGGCACCAGGCGCAGCACCAGGAACACGATGGTCACCGCGCCCCACAGCACGAAGACGGCGAACAGCGTGCGCCGGATGAGGTACGCGGTCATGGCAGTCCAGACCGTTTCAGCATCGGCGGGCACTCCAAGTCGGGCGACGACACCAGCGGCGTCTGGGGGTTATGGGCATGCGGAATCGAGGGGGCGCGGTGAAATAGCGCGCCGACAGCCGGGACGGCGGGCCGGCGCTCGCTACATTAACGTTAATGCGACTGCCCGCTGATGCTAGGTCGCGGGACCCTGCCCGTCAAGGGTCCAAGCGGCTGCGCGTGCGGGAAGCGGCCGGCGCGACGGCGCGGGGATGCCGCTCTGAACAGCGCAAACGCACGGGGATGAGCGGGCGCGCCGGCGGCTGGCCGCCAGCCGGAGTCCCCGCCGGGGCGAGGCCGATCGCTTGACAGGAAATGAGGATTAACGTTAATGTCGCGGCGACCAGATAGCGGTCCATCGAGCCGGTGCGGTACGCACCGCCCGGCATTTGCCTCGAACTTTTCCCAGGAGAAACCCGGCATGACCACATCGGAGCGGCTCGACCTGGCCGCGGAGCTCCGGCACGCGCTGCTGTCGGCGGACCCGAGGTTGTCGAAGTTCTCGCCCCTGCGGCGGATTCTGGCCTACGACGACTTCAACTCGGGCGCCCACGGCTGGACCGAGCTGCTGGGCAACTACAACGGCCGGGGTGATCTATCTACTGTAGACGATCACATGCGCGACTTCCGGCCGCCGCAGCTGTCCTCGTGCACGTTCTTCGACATCGGCACGCACGGCGCGATGACCGGTACCTACGCGCTCAAGTTGGCCACCCGCCCCTACCAGGGGCACACCGCGACCGCGATCCGGCGGCTGACCATGAGCGGGCGCGGCCTGCTGCAGATCGAGGCGTACCTGACCTTCAAGGCCGAGGCGAGCATCGACGGCAGCGGCGACGACCGGTTCGGGGACATCACCTGGGACGGCAACCTGCACCCGTCCGAGGCGCAGTTCGGCTGCTTCACGGTCGCGACCGACCTGTGCGGCGACGGGGGCCTGCGCTACCACACGGTGGCCCGCTACCTGAACACCACCCTGGACAACAAGCTCGCCCGCCAGTGGGTGTACCCGGTGGTCCCCGAGCCGACGCCGCGCGAGCACCTGGAGGGCAAGGTGAAGCTCGGCTACGGAGCCGACTTCACCGCACCCGATCCGCAGGACTGGCGGCCGTTCGGGGAGCCGCAGGAGCTCTGCTACAACGAGGTGCCCACCAAGGTCAACTGGCACTACCTGCGGTGGGTCATCGACACCGCCGCCCGCCGCAACGTGGAGTTGCAGCTCAACGACCGGATCATGGACATGTCCGGGGTGCCGGTGCCGCCGTACAAGGAGCGCTACGAGTCGCTGGAGAACCTGCTGAACTTCTACTTCTCGGTGCGGACCCACTCCACCGTCCGCAACTTCCTCTACCTGGACTCGGTACTCATCTCGACGGAGTGGTGACGTTATGCGGCAGGCGTTGACGGCGGTCCTGGAGCGGGACACGACCTTCACCGGCGACTTCGCGACCGAGCCGTACGAGGTGGCGTGGGCCGGCGAGGCGCGCTTCTTCGTGCACACCCTGGCGACCTCCGCGGGCTGCACCGTCCGGCTGGTCACCCAGATCTCCCCCGACGGTCTGACCTGGTGCGACCTGGACGGCGAGGAGCACCTGATCACCGGGCCCGGTTTGGTGACCTGGCCGGTCAGCCAGTTCGGCCAGTGGCTGCGGCTGCGTGGCACACTGACTGGCGAGACTCCCTCGGCGACACTGCGCATCTACCTGGCAGCCAAGAGTTGACCGCACATCGCCGCGGTGAGCAGGAGCGAGGAAGAGAAGGGCACGCGGATGGCTGCGCCCCGCCGGAGAACACTGCGGGACATCGCCGAAGCGCTGAACCTGTCGGTGAACACGGTCTCGCGCGCTCTGTCCGGGAAGGACGGTATCGGGGAGAAGACCCGGGCGCTGGTACGCGCGGAGGCGGAGCGGATCGGCTACGTCCCGAACTCGCTGGCCAGGTCGCTGGTGCTGGGCTCGGCGATGACCTTCGGCGTGGTCATCACCAACCCGTCCAACCCGTTCTACGCGCAGCTGATCTCCAGCATCGAGCTGCGCGCCCGGGTGCACGGCTACTCGATGCTGCTGGTGGTGACCGACGAGTCCGAGGAGAACGAGGCGCGCGCCGCGGAGGCGCTGCTGCGCTCGTCGGTCAGCGGGGCGATCGTGGTCCCGGTGCAGGGGTCGGCCGAGCCCTGGCGGCGACTCGGCTCGACGGGCGTGCACACCGTGCTGCTCAACCGCGACCTGCCCGAGCTGGGATACCGGTTCGTCGGCACCGACAACGAGCTCGGCGGCTACCTCGCCACCACGCACGCGATCTCCCGCGGCGCCCGGTCGGTCATCGTGCTGGAAGAAGACCTGCCGATCACCACGATCGCCAACCGGATCGCCGGCTTCCGCCGGGCGATGGCGGAGGCGGGCCTGCCCGTACCGCGCGGCAGCGTCATCTCGGTGCCCACCCGGCGGTACGAGCAGGCTGCCCTGCCGTGGCAACCCGAGCAGGCCTACCA
>JADGHA010000125.1 GCA_019689695.1 Micromonosporaceae bacterium
AACACCGCGAGGTACAGCTCGCTGTGCACCGCGGGCAGGGCCCGCACCGAGCCGAGCAGCGCGAGGGCCACCGACCCGAAGAGCCAGGCCCGGCCGGCCGCGCGTACCCCCGCGGAGCGGGGGATCGCGGCGAGCAGGATGGCCGGCACGCCAACCAGGACCGCGTTCACCCAGACCGCGATGAGCGAGATCCAGCCTGGTGTCGGCAGGCCGATGACCAGGAGCACCTGCTCGATCACCCAGCTGGCGGCCTGCGCCACGACCGTGACGGCGACTGTCCACAACCCCACCAGGACCGCGGCGACGATGGCGCCCGTCGAGGAGGCCGCCGGCCGCGCGTACGCGTACGGGTACGGGTACGGGTGCGGGTAGGCCATGCCAGAGACGTTACGTGTGGCGTCGGACATGTGCCGCCCGCTTCCGGCCCTTCCGAGCGGGGTGACCGGCTACCGTGGACGGGCCGAGGTCGTGGTCCGAGCCACCGCGGTCGGACCGGAAATCCACCCACGGACCCTGGTGAGGAGCGAGACTTCGGGACATGCGTGATCCGGCCGTATCCAGGTACACCGCCAGCCAGCTCTCACCGGCCCGCCGGGCGGCGGACCTGAGGCGGCTGCGCAGCGAGCGGTTCGACGTGCTCGTCATCGGTGGCGGAGTGACCGGCGCGGGCGCCGCCGTGGACGCCGCCTCCCGCGGGCTCTCCGTCGCCCTCGTCGAGGCCCGCGACCTGGCCGCCGGCACGTCCAGCCGGTCCAGCAAGCTCATCCACGGCGGCCTGCGCTACCTGGAACAGCTGGAGTTCGGCCTGGTGCACGAGGCGCTGCGGGAGCGGGGCCTGCTCGCCACCCGGCTGGCGCCGCACCTGGTCCGGCCAGTGCCGTTTCTGGTGCCGCTGTCCAGCACCAACCTGGCCGGCCGTGCCTGGCAGCGGCTCTACTACGGCGCCGGCGTCGCCCTCTACGACGCGTTCGCCAGCCTCGCCGGTATCGGCGACCTGCTCGACGGCCAGCGCCGCGGCATGCCGCTGCACCGGCACCTCACCCGCACCGGCGCGCGCCGGCTCTTCCCGAGCCTGCGCGAGGACGCGTTCACCGGCGCCATCCAGTACTACGACGGCCAGGTCGACGACGCCCGCCTGGTGGTCACGCTGGCCCGGACCGCGGCCAGCCTCGGCGCGGCCGTGGTCACCAGCGCCCGCGCCGAGGGCCTGGTGCGCCACGCGCGGGAGGTCACCGGAGTGCGCGTACGGGACCTGGAGGCCGGCGGGTCGCCGGAGGCCGAGTTCGAGGTACGGGCCCGCACGGTGATCGCGGCGACCGGGGTGTGGAGCAACGACATCTCGGCCCTGCTCAGCGACGTGCCCGGCATGCCGCCACGCCGCGGGCTGCGGGTGCGGGCGAGCAAGGGAGTGCACCTGGTGGTGCCCCGCTCGGCCATCACCGGCGACGCCGGCCTGATCCTGCGGACGCCGACCTCGGTGCTGTTCGTCATCCCGTGGGGCGGCCATTGGATCATCGGCACCACCGACACCGACTGGACGCTCGACCGCAACCACCCGGCCGCCTCCGCCCGGGACATCGAGTACCTGCTGTCCCAGGTGAACCGCGTGCTCGACCGCCCACTGTCCAGCTCGGACATCGAGGGGGTGTACGCCGGGCTGCGCCCGCTGCTGTCCGGTGAGGACGAGCTGACCTCCAAGCTGTCCCGGGAGCACGCGGTGGTCGAGCCGATGCTCGGCCTGATGCTGGTGGCCGGCGGGAAGTACACCACCTACCGGGTGATGGCGCAGGACGTGGTCGACCTTGCCGTGCGCCGGCTGTCCGGTTCCGGCATCCCGGTCTCGCGCACCGCGGACCTGCCGCTCCTGGGCGCCGACGGGTACCCGGCGATGTGGCGTGACCGGGCCGACCTGGCCCGCCGCCACGGGGTGCCGGTCGGCGTGCTGGAGCACCTGCTGGAGCGGTACGGCACCCTCGTCCCCGAGGTGCTGGGGCTGGTGCACGCCCAGCCGGAGCTGGCCGCGCCGGTCGCCGGCGCCCCGGAGTACCTCGCCGCCGAGGTGGTGTACGCCGCCCGCGCCGAAGCCGCGTTGCACCTGGACGACGTGCTGACCCGGCGTACCCGGATCTCCATCGAGACGGCGCACCGCGGCGAGGAGTCGGCGGTGCACGCGGCGGCGCTGATGGGCTCGGTGCTGGGCTGGGACGCGACGACCCGGGCCCGCGAGGTGGACCACTACCTGGCCCGGGTCGCGGCCGAGCGGGAGTCGCAGCAGATGCCGGACGACCTGACCGCGGACGCGGCCCGCCTCGGCGCGCCGGAGGTACGCGGCGGCGCGGACCAGGTCACCCGCGCCTGACCGCCTCCGGGGCTGCCGCCTGGGCGGCGACCGCTGTCCACCCGCCGGGAGCCGGCCGTTGTCCGGCGCAGGGGGGCGAATCGTTGTCCCGCCCAGGGAGCCGGAAGCGCGTACCGTACGTCGAATGGGCATGGGGCTGCGTTGGACGGTGGCCAGGGTCGCGGCGGTGCTCGCGGCCGGCTTGCTCGCCGGGTGCGGGGGCGCTGGCGCGCCCGGGTCCGCGCCCAGGGAGTCTCCCGCGGTCGACGCCGCCGCTGATGAGGCCAGTCCGTCCGGGTCGAGTCCCGTCGCGTCGCCGGTGCGGCCGTCGCCGGTACCGCCGTCGCCGCTGCGGTCGTCGGCCGTTCGGCCGGCGCCATCGGCGGCGACCGGTGCTCCGCCCACCGCTGCCGGTTCGCCGCCCAGGATCACGGTGCGGCGGACGGGTGGCTTCATCGGCGTGGAGCAGACCCTCGTGGTACGCCCGGACGGAGTGTGGGCCTGGGGCGGTGCGGACGCCGGTGGCGGGCCGCACAGCGGGCGGCTCACCTCCGCACAGCGTGCTGAGCTGGCCCGGCTGGCCAGGTCGCCGGCGCTGGCCGCCGAGGCGCGGCGGAAGCAGGGGCCGGCTCAGTGCGCGGACGGCTACACGTACCAGCTCACCGTCGGGTCGCTGACGGTGTCCTGGGTGGACTGCGACCCGGACACCCCGCCGACCGCGGTCGCCATCACCGACCTGCTCGCCGCCGCCACCCCACTCTGACTTCCGCATTTCCCGGGGACGATAGAGATCACTTTCCGGGGGCGATAGAAATCACTTCCCTAGGAGAAATCACTTCTCTGGTCAATAGAGATCGCAGTACCTGCATTTCCCTGGAAATGCAGGTGACGGAGTCAGGGGATGACCTTGCCGGGGTTGAGGATGTGCAGCGGGTCGAGGGCCTGCTTGATGGCCCGGTGCACCCGCATCCCGACCGGGCCGATCTCGTGGGCCAGCCAGTCCCGCTTGAGCAGGCCGACGCCGTGCTCGCCGGTGCACGTGCCGCCGAGCGAGAGGCCCAGCTCCATGATCTCGTCGAAGACCGCCTGGCCGCGCCGGACGCACTCCGGGTCGGCCCGGTCCACCACGATGTTGGGGTGCATGTTGCCGTCCCCCGCGTGACCGACCACGCCGACCGGCACGTTGTGCGCTGCGGCAATCTTCTCGATGCCGTCCAGCAGCTCGACCAGCCGGCTGCGCGGCACCGCCACGTCGTCGATGATGAGCCCGCCGCGGCCGCCCGGGTAGCGGTCCGCGGCGAACCGCTCCATGGCCGGGTGCGCCACCCGGCGGGCCTGGAGCAGCGCGGCCGCCTCGGTGTCGTCGCTCGCCGAGTACACCTCGCTCGCCCCGGCGCCCTCGCACAGGGCGGCGATGCGCGACAGGTCGGCCGCGGCCCGCGTCCCGGTGTCGGCCGCCGCGAGCAGCAGTGCCTTCGCCTCGGTCGGCAGGCCCATCGGCTGGTACGCCTCGATCGCCCGCAGGTGCGTCTGGTCGAGCAGTTCGAGCAGGCTGGGCGAGACCCCGCCGGCGGCGATGGCGGCCACCGCGGCGCCGGCGGCCGCGGTGGTGGGGAAGACCGCGACCAGGGTCAGCGACTCGTCGGCGGCCGGGCGCAACGCCACGGTCAGCTCGGTGATCAGGCCGAGCGTCCCCTCCGAGCCGACGAAGAGCCGGGTCAGGTCGTAGCCGGCCACTCCCTTGGCGGTCTGGCGGCCGCAGCGCAGCACCTCCCCGTCGGCGAGCACCACCTCCAGGCCCAGCACGTACTCCGCGGTCACGCCGTACTTCACGCAGCACATGCCGCCGGCGTTGGTGGCCGCGTTGCCGCCGATGGTGGACGACTCCCAGGAGCCCGGGTCGGGCGGGTACCGCAGGCCGTGCCGGGCGGCGGCGCGGTTGAGGTCGGCGTTGACCACGCCGGGCTGCACCACCGCGATCCGGTTGACCGGATCGATCTCCAGGATTCGGTCCATGCCGGTGAATGAAACGACGATCGAACCGTCGAGCGCGTTCGCCGCGCCGGCGAGGCCGGTGCGCGCCCCCTGTGCCACCACCGGGATCCGGTGCCGTGCCGCGATCGCCACCACCGCGCTGACCTGCGCCGTCTCCCGTGGCCGGACCACCGCGGCCGGCCGGCCGTACGCGCACAGGTCCGCCTCGTCGCGCTGGTAGCCGGCGAGCAGGTCCGGGTCCGTGATCAACAGGTCTTCCGGGAGTGCGGCTCGCAGCTCATCGAGTAGGCCCACGGCTGCAAACCTATCCGCGGATCAGCTCAGCGCCCGCAGCTCCCGGTGCACGTTGGCGCGGGCGGGCAGCTCCCAGCGGCTGTGCAGCACCGGGATCCGGTACAGCGCCGGACGGTCCAGCAGCTCGCGCAGTGCCTTCGCCCGCCCGACCTGGTACGCGCCGTCGGGCACGTGCGCGTACTCCCGCCGGATCGCGTCGGCGTACCAGTCGTAGTCCTCGTCCGGGGCGGCGAGGATCGCCAGGTCGGCATCGCAGAGCAGGGCGCCGTTGAGGTCGTCCGGCGCGACCCGGTGCTCGACGGTCAGCAGGATCAGGCGTACCACCTCGGCGACCGCGGGCGGGGGCAGCCGCAGCTCGGCGAGCAGCTGGCCGGTCAGCCGCGCGCTGGCCCGCTCGTTCTCGTCGCCGGGCGCCGCCGGGTCGTACACCGCGTCGTGGCCCCAGGCGGCCAGCCGTACCAGGTCCACGTCGTCGGCGTGGCCGGCGTACCCGTCCACCACGTCCAGCACCGCGCACAGGTGAGCGACCGTGTGGTACTGCCGGTGCGGCTGCGACCACCAGTCGAGCAGCTCCATGCCGGCACGCCGCACGGCTGCCTCGCTCACCTCCGGCGGCGCACCCGCCGCGCGCACCGCCGAGCGCCACTGGTCCAACAGCTCGCCGTGGCCTCCTCGCGTACCGCTCGCAAGCTCACTCATGGTCCCGATCAGCGCGTAGGTAGGGGTCAGGCGTGATACAGCGTGTCACGAACGGCACCGGCGCGAGGTTCAGCAGCCGCGAGGGGTTCGGCAGCCGCGCGAGGTTCAGCAGCCGCTCGCCGGGTCGGGCCGGCCCGCCCTTCGCGCCGGTCGCCGCGCTCATGCGAAGCCCCGTTAGGCTGGCCGCATGTCGTACCCGCCGCCGGCCTCGCCGCCCGGTCCGGTGCCGCCCGGTATGGCGCAGGGCCCGGTGCCGCCAAACCCGGCGCCGCAGGGCCCGGTGCCGCCAAACCCGGCGCCGCCGGGTCCAGTGCCGCCGAATCCGGCGCCGCCGGCCGGGGTCGTCACGCAGGACAGGCGCTCGAACCTGCGTCGGGTCCTGGTGTTGACCGGTGTCGGCGTGGTCATCGCCGGGTGCGCCATCGCCATGCTGCTCATCCTCGGCTTCAGCATCGGCGTCCAGGCCCTGCTGGTCGGGCTGGTCGCGGCCATCCTGCCGGTGCCGGTCCTGGTCGCCTGCTTCCTGTGGCTCGACCGGTACGAGCCGGAGCCGCCCTGGTTCCTGGCCATCGCCTTCGGCTGGGGCGCCTGCCCGGCCACGCTGACCGCGCTGGGCGTCAACACTCTGGGCAGCTGGGTCTTCGACCAGGTCGGGCTGCCCAAGACGCTGGTCGCGGTGACCGTCGCGCCGGTCATCGAGGAGCTGATGAAGGCGCTCGGCCCGATCCTGCTGCTGCTGCTCAGCCGCCGCGAGTTCTCCGGAATCACCGACGGAATCGTCTACTGTGGCCTGTCCGCGGTCGGCTTCGCGATGGTGGAGAACATCCTCTACCTCGGCGGGCACGGCTTCGCGGCCGGCAAGCAGGAGTACGGCCCGGCCTCCGGCCTGTACGCGCTCTTCGCGATCTTCCTGGCGCGGATCCTGTTCACCGGCTTCGCCCACCCGCTGTTCACCTCGATGACCGGGGTCGGGCTGGGCGTCGCCGCGCGGTCCGCCGAGCGCCGCGTGCGCTGGGCCGCCCCGATCGCCGGCCTGCTGCTCGCGATGATCCTGCACGGCACCTGGAACCTGATGAGCCTGCTCGCCGTCGACCAGGAGCAGCCGTTCATCATGCTGTACGGGTACGTCGGGCTGATGATGCCGATCTTCCTCGGCATGGTCGGCCTCGCCATCTGGTTGCGCGCCTGGGAGGGACGGCTCACCGAGCGGATCCTGCCCCAGTACGTGCGCGCCGGCTGGCTCACCCCGCCGGAGGTTGCCGCGCTCGGCTCGCTCGGCCGGCGCCACTCGGCGCGGCGCTGGGCCCGGCGGGTGGCTGGCGACGCCGGCCTGAGGGCGATGCGCGACTTCCAGGCCGCGGCGACCCGGCTCGCGCTGCTGCGCGACGGGCTGCAGCGCGGCCTGGACAGCAAGCCCGGCCAGCTCGCGCAGGCGGTGGCGGAGGAGCGCCGGCTGATCGAGGCGATCGCCGCGTACCGGAGGGTGTTCGTGGGCCGCGACCCGCAGGCTCCGATCGCGCTGTGGGATGGTTCCCGCTACCACCTGACCTTCCCGGACGGGGTACGCCGTTCGGTCGACGCTCCCGCCGAGCCGGTCGTGCCGTTGCCGGTCGTGATGGCACCGTCACCCTGGGGCTACCGGCGGTAGCCGGGGGTATCAGAGGTAGAGACCGGTCGCGTCCGGCTCCACCCGGCGCGCCGCCACCGCGTGCACATCCCGCTCCCGCAGCAGGATGTAGTCCTTGCCTTGCAGCTCCACTTCGGAACGGTCGTCCGGGTCGAACAGCACCCGGTCGCCGGTGACGATCGAGCGGACGTGCGGTCCTACGCCGACCGCGGTGGCCCAGGACAGCCTCCTGCCCACCGAGGCGGTGGCCGGGATGACGATGCCGGCCGAGGACCGTCGCTCGCCCTCGCCACCCTCCATCCGGACCAGCACGCGGTCATGCAGCAGGCGGATGGGCAGGTTGTCGCCTTGGGCAGGAAGGCGGTTGGGGGAATCCTCGTTGGCTCGTGCTTCGGTGGTCACGACCGTGACGGTACCGGGCTGGCGGCGCGGACGTGTACAGGGCATGTCATCACGAGCGGAGAGGGACGTCTGGCGATACCGTGGAAGTTCCGGTTGCGGACCGAGGGGGTGCACTTGGGGCGGTTTGCGCAGGTTCGGCGGAGCATCCGCCGGGCATACGAGGCCGGCCGGGCACAGGTGCGCAACGGCCGTGACCCAGCCAGCGGCGACGACGGCGCGGCCGGCGGGGCGACGGTCACCGCAGGCGCGGCCGGCGAGGCTACGGTCACCGCAGGCGCCGCCGGCGGTGGGGACGGCGCCACCCTCGCCAACGCGGCGGCGGGCGGCCGTCCGGCCCTCGCGGACGCCGTGCCCGGCGACGGCCGGGTGGCGCGTGTCCATCCATCCACGGTGAGCCGGGACGACACCGAGGTCCCGCACGGGTTGCGTATCGCCGCGGCCTGGTCCTGGCGGCTGCTGGTGATCGGCGCGCTCGCGGTGGCGATCATCTACATCATCGGCCGGATCCGCGTCGTGGTCGTCCCGCTGGTGATCGCGCTGCTGCTCGCCGCGCTGCTCTCCCCCGTGGTCAGGTGGCTGCTGGCCCACCGGGTGCCGCGCTCACTCGCCGCCGGCCTGGCCCTGGTCGGCGGGTTGGCCGCGGTGGCCGGCACGCTGACCCTGGTGGTGAACCAGTTCATCAACGGCGTGCCGGACCTGGCCAAGAACGCCAGCGAGGGCATCGACCAGATCCAGGACTGGCTGAAGACCGGCCCCCTGCACATGTCCGACCGGCAGCTCAACAGCTTTGTGGAGTCCGGGCAGCAGTGGCTCGACGACAACAGCAAGACGCTCACCGACGGCGCGGTGGCGACCGCCACCACGGTCTTCGACATCATCACCGGCCTGCTGCTGGTGCTGTTCGCAACCTTCTTCTTCCTCCGCGACGGCGGCCGGATCTGGCGGTTTCTCACCCGGTTCTTCCCGTCGCAGGCCCGCGCGCAGCTCACCGACGCGGGTGAGGCGTCCTGGCTGACCCTGGTCGCCTATGTGCGCGCCACAGTGCTGGTCGCCTTCATCGACGCGGTCGGCATCGGCCTGGCCATCCTGATCCTCGGCGTCCCGCTGGCGTTCCCGCTCGCCGCGCTGGTCTTCCTCGGCTCCTTCATCCCGATCGTCGGCGCCACCCTCTCCGGCGCGGTGGCGGTGCTCATCGCGCTGGTCGGCAAGGGTCCGGTGACGGCGCTCATCCTGATCGCCGCGGTGATCGGCGTGCAGCAGCTGGAGGGTCACGTGCTGCAGCCGTTGATCATGGGCCGCGCGGTGGCGATCCATCCGCTCGCCGTCATCGTGGCGATCGCCACCGGCGTGGTCCTCGCCGGGATCGTCGGCGCGCTGGTGGCGGTGCCGCTGGTCGCGGTCCTGAACACGGCGGTACGCAGGCTGGTCGAGCACAAGCGGGAGCCGCCGCCCGAAGCGGTGGTGGTGGCCACCAAGCCACCCAGTCCCTGACCATCCCGCGAAGCCGCGACACCGCTACCCGGCCAGCCGCCGCAACGCCCCCAGCACGACGTCGGGCTTCGTGGTGTACCAGAACGGGGGCAGCGATCGGCGCAGGAAGGCGCCGTAGCCGCGGGCCGTCTCCAGCCGGGAGTCGAGGACGGCGACCACGCCGCGGTCGCTGTGCGAGCGGATCAGCCGGCCGACGCCCTGGGCCAGCCGGACCGCGGCGATCGGGACGCTGACCGAGGCGAAACCGGAGCCTCCGGCGGCGTCCACCGCGGCCGCCCGCGCGGAGGCGAGCGGCTCGTCCGGGCGGGGGAACGGCAGCCGGTCGATCACCACGAGCTGGCAGGCCTCGCCCGGTACGTCGACCCCCTGCCACAGGGACATGACGCCGAGCAGGCAGCTGGAGCGGTCCTCGCGGAACCGGCGGACGAGCAGGGGCAGCGCCTGCTCCCCTTGGAGCAGGATCTCCAGCGAGGTCCGCTCCCGCAGGACCTCCGCGGCGCGCTCGGCCGCCCGGCGCGACGAGAACAGCCCGAGGGTACGCCCACCGAGCGCGCTCACCAGCCGGACCAGCTCCTCGGCGGCGGCGTCCGGCAGGCCGGAGGCGCTGGGGCGGGGAAGATGCGCGGCGACGTACAGGATGCCCTGCTTGTGGTAGGCGAACGGCGAGCCGACGTCCAGCGAGCGCCACGGGACATCCTCGGAGAGGCCGAGCGCGCGGGCGATGGTGTCGAACGTGCCGCCCAGGGCGAGGGTGGCCGAGGTGGCCACCACCGTCCGCTCCGGATACAGCTTGCTGGCGAGGATGCCCGCCACCGACAGCGGCGCGACCACCAGAGCCGTCCGGGTGTCACCGCCCCTCCCGTCGGCCCCGCCGGCCTTCTCCACCCAGGCGACGTCGTGTTCCTCCTCGGCGAGCAGCCGCTGCACGGTGTCGGCCTGCTCCTGAAGGACCGCCTTCGCCTGCTGCTTGCGGACCGGGTCCGGGTCGTCGGCCTTGATCTCCCCGATCGCCTCCAGGCTGGCCCTGGTCGCCGCGTCCACCAACGTGCAGGCCTGGCGCAGCGGCTCCGGCAGGCCGGCGGTGAGC
>JADGHA010000126.1 GCA_019689695.1 Micromonosporaceae bacterium
GTGCGATGCTGGCGGGCCGGTACCGGCTGATCGAGGAGATCGCGCGGGGGGCGGTGGGCACGGTCTGGCGCGCCGTGGACGTCACCACCGACGAGCCGGTCGCCGTCAAGCAGCTGCGGCGGGAGGCGGCCGGCCAGCCCGAGCTGGTCGAGGCCTTCCTGAGCGAGGCGGAGATCCTCGCCAAACTGGACCATCCGTCGGTGGTCCGGCTGCGCGACTTCATCGACTCGGACGGCGAGCGGGCGCTGGTCATGGAGCTGGTCGACGGCGAGGACCTGCGCCGGCGCATCCGCCGGGACGGTCCGCTACCCCCCGGTGTCGCCGCCAACGTGGTCGTCCAGGTCGCGGACGCGCTGGACTACCTGCACGGCCAGGGGGTGGCGCACGGCGATGTGAAGCCGGGCAACCTGCTGGTGCCGGCGGACGGCGGGCCGGTGCGGCTGGCCGATTTCGGCGTGGCCCGCCGGGTCGGCGCGGCCGCGGAGGAGACGAGCCGCCCGACCCACGCCACCCCGGAGTACGTGGCTCCCGAGGTGGTCGCCGGCGCGCTCCCCGGGCCGGCCGCCGATGTGTACGCGCTGGGCATCGTCCTCTTCGAGCTGTTGTGCGGGCGCAGCCCGTACCGGGGCGGGCCGCCCGCGGAGGTGCTCAGCCGCCACGCCAGCTGCTCGCCGGTGCCGCCGCCGGAGCTGCCGCCGGTGGTGTGGCCGGTGATCGACGCGTGCCTGACGCGTGAGCCGGGACAGCGGCCGGCGGCCAGCGTGGTCGCCAGCCGGCTGCGGGACGTGGAGCCGGCGCTGGACGGCATGCCGGCCCTGCCCGCGTTGCCTCCAGGGGCGGTCACCTGGTGGCCCCGGCCGGCATCCGCGACCACCGCGGTGGCCACCGCGCCGGTCTCCCGCCACTCGCCGGCTCCGGCGTACCCGGGGCGGGCGGCGGCGGTCGCAGTGGCCAGTGTGCCGGATGACGACGACTACCAGGTGCCGGTGATCAGCGGGCCGCCGGTCGACGTGACGATGCACAGTGGACCGGCGTCGTCGCCGCTGCAGCCGTCTGCACCAGCGTTGGCCGGTCCGGACGACCGTCGCGGTGCCGGGAAGGGTCCGGCGCGGGTGCCGGAGAAGCGGGCGCGGCCTGCCCCACCGAGCCGCGGCACCCGCGGTCGGCGCGGTCGCCGGTTGGCCACCGCCGGCCTGAGCGCGGCGGGTGCCGCGCTGGTGGCCGCCCTGGCGGGCCTGGCCGCGGTGAACGAGCCGACCGTCGAGCCGCGCCCGGCCAGCCAGCCGGGAGCGGTGCCCGCCACCGCCGAGCCGGTCGCCGGCTTCCCGGGGCCGCCCATCCTTCCCGGTGCCGCCTCTCCACGTCCGTCCGCCGGCCGGACGCCGGGTCCGTCCGGCCCTGCGGCCGGTGCCACCGTCGCAGCCTCCGTCATCGAGGCGGCGCCCGGGCGGCCGAGCCTGCCGGCAGTGTCCGCGCCGGCGGTGACCCCGCCCGTGCGGGACCGCTCGCCGCAAAGCGGCGCGTCGCGCGATCCCGGCCTGGTGTCGCTCGACTCTGCTCCGGTGTCGGTCGCCCCCGGCCCGTTGTCCGCGGGCGGCGGTGCCGTCCTGCCCGGCCAGCCGGTGGTCACCGGGAATTAACGGACGAAGTGGCACAAAACTCCGGCCCCGTCGCGCAGCGTGTCGAATCCTTCCCGGACTGTCTGTCACGGACAGTGCATTGTGGAACCGTTAAGCAAGATCAAACCACAGTGGATTCTGCTAAATCCTGGACGCCGCGCCGCCGAAGTGGCAGCGTGGAGGTATGGCGGATACAGGAATCAACCCGACCGCGGCAGCCCTGCTCGGGCTGCTGCACGAAGGACCGATGACCGGCGGCCAGTTGATGGCCGCCGCCGAGAAGCGGCTGGGGCCGTACTGGTCGATGACCCGCAGCCAGGTCTACCGCGAGCTGCCGGCGCTGGCCCAGCAGGGGTACGTGAAGATGGGCAAGCCCGGGCCGCGCTCCAGCCAGCCGTACTCGATCACCCCGGCCGGCAAGCGGACCTTCCTGCGCTGGCTGTCCGAGCCGCCCGGCCGGGACGCGCTGCGCAACCCGATCGCGCTGCGGGTCGCCTTCGGGGACAAGCACTCCGCGGCGCAGCTGCGCCAGCTGTACGAGAACGCCACCGCGTACCACAGCGAGGCCCTCGCGAAGGTGCGGGAGCAGGCCAAGGAGGCCAAGAAGGACGGCGACGACTACACCAGCGCCGCGCTGGAGTTCGCCATCGCCTACCACCGCGCCGCCCTCAGCTGGCTGAAGTCGGCCCCGGGCAAGTGACGGGGGGTGGCTGGCGCTCCCGGAGGCCAGCCACCCTGTGCGACGCTGCGCGGCGCCACCGCAAGCGCCGCGGTCGTAGCGGTTACTCTTGAACACTGTGACCGCCGCCGACTACGCCGAACAGCTCAAGCACCTCGACGCCACGCTGCGCAACGTCGAGGGCGTCCTCGACCTGGACCGCCTGCGCCGGGACAAGGCCGAGCTGGAGCGGGCGGCGGCCCAGCCCGACCTCTGGGAGGACCAGGCGCGGGCGCAGGAGGTCACGTCACGGCTGTCCTACGTCAGCGGTGAGATCCGCCGGCTGGAGCGGCTGCGCTCGCGGCTGGACGACGCGTTCGTCCTGCTCGAGCTGGCCGAGTCGGAGGGTGACGCGGCGTCCCTGGCCGAGGTCGGGACCGAGCTGGGCGCGCTGCGCAAGGCGATCGACGAGCTGGAGATCCGGACGCTGCTGTCCGGCGAGTACGACGCCCGCGAGGCACTGGTGGCGATCCGGGCCGGCGCCGGCGGGGTGGACGCGGCCGACTTCGCCGAGATGCTGCTGCGGATGTACCTGCGCTGGGCCGAGCGGCACGGCTACCCGACCGAGGTCTACGACACCTCCTACGCCGAGGAGGCCGGCCTCAAGTCGGCCACCTTCGCGGTCAAGGCGCCGTACTCGTACGGCACCCTCTCCGTCGAGGCGGGCACCCACCGGTTGGTGCGGATCAGCCCGTTCGACAACCAGGGCCGGCGGCAGACCAGCTTCGCCGGTGTGGAGGTGCTGCCGGTCGTCGAGCAGACCGACCACATCGAGATCCCGGAGAACGAGATCCGGGTGGACGTGTTCCGCTCCTCCGGCCCGGGTGGACAGAGCGTGAACACCACCGACTCGGCGGTGCGCATCACCCACCTGCCCACCGGCATCGTGGTCACCTGCCAGAACGAGAAGTCCCAGCTGCAGAACAAGGCGTCGGCGATGCGGGTGCTGCAGGCCCGGCTGCTGGAGCGCAAGCGGCAGGAGGAGCAGGCCAAGATGCAGGGGCTCAAGACCGACGCCGCCGGGTCGTGGGGGGACCAGATGCGTTCGTACGTCCTGCACCCGTACCAGATGGTGAAGGACCTGCGGACCGAGTACGAGACCGGCAACCCGGCCGCGGTCTTCGACGGGGAGCTGGACGGCTTCATCGAGGCCGGCATCCGGTGGCGCAAGCAGCAGCAGCTGGCGGGGCAAAAGTAGGCTATCCGGACACCCCGCTTGGCGATCCAGTCACGCCGCGTAGACTCTCCACCCGTGATTGCGCTGGAACAGGTGACGAAGACCTATCCCAAGGCCTCCCGACCCTCCCTGGACAACGTGACGGTCTCGATCGAGAAGGGGGAGTTCGTCTTCTTCATCGGGCCGTCGGGTTCGGGCAAGTCCACCTTCATCAAGCTGCTGCTGCACGAGATCACGCCGACCCGCGGCAAGGTATATGTGAACAACCGGGACGTAACCACCATGCGGTCCTGGAAGATCCCGGCGTTCCGCCGGTCGATCGGCTGCGTGTTCCAGGACTTCCGGCTGCTGCCCAACCGGACGGCGTACGAGAACGTGGCGTTCGCCCTCGAGGTGATCGGCAAGTCCAAGGCGGTCGCCCGCCGGGTCGTGCCCGAGGTGCTGGAGCTGGTCGGCCTCGGCGGCAAGGAGCACCGCTACCCGCACGAGCTGTCCGGCGGTGAGCAGCAGCGGGTCGCGGTTGCCCGCGCCTTCGTCAACCGGCCACTGATCCTGCTCGCCGACGAGCCGACCGGAAACCTCGACCCGGACACCTCGATCGAGATCATGCGGCTGCTCGACCGGATCAACCGCACCGGCACCACGGTCGTGATGGTGACCCACGACTCGAACATCGTGAACCAGATGCGCCGCCGGGTCGTAGAGATCGAGAGCGGCCGGATCGTTCGCGACCAGCCGCGCGGCGTCTACGGCTAGCGCACCGTCCAGCGGTCACTGGTCAAACCACCATAAATCCACCCACCGCCTTCGCACCCCGTCCGCAAGGCCCCGAACCACTCTCGCGGAGATCCGGAAGGAACCCCGATGCAGCGCGCGAAGTACGTCCTGACAGAAGTCCTCGTCGGGCTCTGGCGTAACGTCTCCATGACCATCGCCATGATCATCACGATGGGTGTCTCGCTGTTCATGCTGGGCGCAGCGACGCTGACCTACCTTCAGGTCAACGACATGAAGGACTTCTACTACGACAAGGTCCAGATCAGCATTTACCTGAAGAAGGACGTCACCGACGCGCAGAAGGCCAACCTGGACTCCGCACTCAGCGACGACCCGCTGGTCAAGGACCACTTCTACGAGTCGCGGGAGACGGCGTACGAGCGCTTCAAGGAGCAGTTCCGGGACGCGCCGGACCTGGTCAACTCGGTCAAGCCGGACTCCATGCCCGAGTCGTTCCGGATCAGCCTGAAGGATCCGGAGCGGGTCGCCGAGATCGACAAGAAGTACCACGGGGTGGAGGGGATCGACCAGATCGTCGACCAGAAGGACCTGCTCGGGAAGGTCTTCTCGATCCTGGGTTCGGCGCAGACGACCGCCCTGATCGCGGCGCTGGTGATGGCGGTGGCCGCACTGCTGCTGGTCCTGAACCAGATCCAGGTCGCCGCGTACAGCAAGCGCCGCGAGGTGGCGGTGATGAAGCTGGTCGGCGCCTCGAACTGGTTCATCCAGGCGCCGTTCGTGCTGGAGGCGGTGGCCGCCGCGCTGATCGGCAGCGTCCTGGCGTTCCTGCTGCTCGTGGCCGGCAAGATCGTTCTGATCGACGGGTCGCTGAAGGACCTGACCCAGTACCTCACGCCGCTGTCCTGGACCAAGGTCATCCTGATGTTCCCGCTGATGGCGGCGGTCGGCTCGGCGGTGAGCGCGATCACCGGCTGGATCACGCTGCGCTTCTACCTGCGCGTCTAGCGCATCGGGCCGGCATGGCCCCGGGCAGCGTGGCGACCTTGCCGCCCACCACCCCTGTTGCCGGCCAAGTAGACGTTGGGGGCAGGGCAGGCCTGACGAAGGGCTTGCCCTGCCCCGGCCTGTTATCGCAGCGGTCGGCGCTCACCGCTCGCGGTAGCATTGCCAGGCTGTGGGCCGGACCAGGGAGGGGTAGGGCATGCCGAGGGAGAAGGGGCGCAAGGTCGTCGCCTCCAACCGCAAGGCGCGCCACAACTACACCATCCTCGACACGTACGAGGCAGGCGTCGCCCTCACCGGCACCGAGGTCAAGTCGCTGCGGGCCGGCCGGGCCTCGCTCGTCGACGCGTTCGGTCAGGTCAAGGACGGCGAAATCTACCTGTATGGGATGCACATCCCGGAGTACGCCCAAGGCACCTGGACCAACCATGAGCCGCGCCGGGCCCGGAAGCTGCTGCTCAAGCGGCAGGAGATCGACCGGCTGGTCGGGAAGGTGCAGGAGAGCGGGCTGACCCTGGTCCCGCTGTCGATCTACTTCTCCGACGGCTGGGCCAAGGTCGAGCTCGGCCTGGCGCGCGGCAAGCGGTCCTACGACAAGCGCCAGGACCTGGCGAAACGGGACGCTGAGCGGGAAATCAGCCGCGCCCTGGGCCGGCGCCACAAGGGCATGGAGTGACCGGCCAGGGCCTGGCAATGGGAATGACGGCCGGGGTCCGACGCGTTAGGCTTGACTGTCCACGGGACAACTCACGCATGGGGGTGACAGGTTTCGACTTCGTACGTTGCGGCAGGGGAAGCGAGCCGAGGAAGCCGACGTCGTCTCGATAATCGTCGTCGGGAACCAATAAGCGCCAACGCTAAGCGCGCTGACTTCGCTCTCGCCGCCTGAGGCGGGTAGCGAGTCTGTCGGTCTGGGATCGCCTTCGGCCCAGCAACCGGCATCGGTGAGAAGGCTGGCCAATCGAGCCCGGTCGCGGGGCTCGAGCGGCGAGATCAATCAGCGACTGGGCCCGTCACATCGACTCGCTCGCGTGATCGGTGGGGCCGAGTAGAGGCATAGCGAGCTGCGCTCGGAGAAGCCCTGGCAAAGCGGCGAAGGACCCGGGTTCGATTCCCGGCACCTCCACCACCACGGACGCCCCGACCATCCGGTCCGGGGCGTTCGCCGTCTCTGCCACCGGCTCAACCCGCTCCAGTGGCCATTGCGAGCAGAGCGCCTGATGGGACCTCTGGGACGGCCGTGTCATGGCCGCTACGGAAAGTCCCGAGCCAGGTATGGACAGCGAGGCCGGTGACCCGCACCATCGGCGTAATACAGGCACGGCCATCGGATCGGTGGCCGGTAGGCGACGGACGGGCGGCGAGTGGCCATCCATCGACGGTAGGTGACCGGACAGCGAAGAACGCAGGCGCGCGAAGGGGAGGTGCATGATGGCACCCGGAGCAGCGGCATCCCCGTACCAGCCCATGACCGAAGGTCGAGCGGCCGCGCCTGACCGCCGGCCCGGCGCCGCATCCGGCCGTCGCCGGGACGACGAGCGCGCGCTGGCCGCGGCCCGCCGCCGCCGTGCCGAGCTGCTGCACTCGATACACCAGTTCGAACGCGCCCTGGCCGTCCCCGCGCGGGACCCCAACTGGCACCAGGTGGTCGCCGCACGCCTCGGCGACCTGCGCGAGGCGGTGGCCGAGCACGTCGTGGTGACCGAGGGCCCGGACGGCCTGTACCAGGAACTGCTCGACCACGCCCCACGGCTGTGCCACGACGTGGACATCCTCACCCGCGAGCACGCCGCGCTGATGGCCGCCGTGGACGCCCTGTACGCCCGGCTGGGCGAGGCGGTGCCTGTGGAGCAGGTCCGAAGCTGGGCCAGCGACCTGCTGCGCGAGCTGTCCCGCCACCGCCAGCGCGGCGCCGACCTGGTGTACGAGGCGTACGAGACCGACATCGGCGGGGAAACCTGAGCCGGCGCCGGCGCGTCCAAGGGCATATGCGACGTTGGTTGACGGCGGCGATCCCGCTCATCCTGCTCGCCGGCTGCGCGCAGGGCGGTACCGCCGGTGCGCCGCAGCCGGGCAGCGGGGACGCTGACTTCGACCGGAAGGCGGCCGAGGTGGCCGAGGCCTGGCGGGCGTCACAGGAGAGCCATGCACCGCAGGACGGCTTCGTACCGCTGGAACCGCTGACCGTACTCCCGGCCGGTGCCACCTTCTCCAATGACACCAAGCTGGCGTACGGCAACGGCTGGTTCCGCAGTATCGCGCGACTCTCCACGAAGGCCCCGTCCGGCGGCAGCATCCGCTTCGCCGACGGTACGGCGATGTCCGTGCCACTGATCAGCGCCGCGGAGGCGTACCGCGCGATCGACAAGGGCGATCCGCCGTGCAACGGTGACGGCGGCATCCCGCCGGCGGTGCAGCTTCCCGTGCCGGAGAGCCCGCCGGTGGTGAAGAGGACGGCGACACCCTCGCATTGCACAGCCCTCACGGTCACCGGCGCCAAGCTGGCAACCGTGCAGCTGCGCACCACCCGAGGCGAGGCCACCGTGCCGGCCTGGCTGTTCACCGTGGACGAGCTCGCCGTGCCGGTGGCCCGGGTGGCCGTCGCCCCGACCGCCATCACGTCCCCGCCGCCCGGCGGCCTGCCGATGCCCGGAATGGATTCGGTCACAGTGGACGGCACCCGCCTGACGTACCCGATCCTCACCGGATGCGCCAAGGAGATCAAACCGCTGGTGTACGAGGCGGAGGATCTGGTCGTCGTAGGGGCGAAGATCACGCCGGTCGACGGGGTCTGCCCTGCCATCGCGAAGGTGGAGCGGGTCACGGTCACCCTGAAGGAGCCGTTGGGTGACCGCGTCGTCCTCGACTCCAGCGGCCGGCAGCTGCGCCGCTAGGGCAGCTGGATGGGCAGCTTGATACCGTCCAGCGCGCGCCCGCACGGGCAGTCCCGGGTCGCCGGCAGCGCGGCTACCGCAGCGAGCAGCAGCGCGCGCATGCGCTCGGTGTTCTCCGCGAAGACCCGGAAGACCTCCTCCATGGTCACCCCGTGCTCGCCCGCCACCCCGGCGTCCAGGTCGGTGACGAGCGCGATCGCGGTGTAGCACAGCGCGAGCTCACGGGCGAGCACCGCCTCCGGGTGGCCGGTCATGTTGACGACCGTCGCGCCGATCGACGCGTACCACTGCGACTCGGCCCGGGTCGAGAAGCGCGGCCCCTCGACCACCACCATCGTGCCGCCGTCGATGACCGCCAGCCCCTGCCCGCGGGCGGTCTCGACCGCCACCGCCCGACCGACCGGGCAGTACGGGTCGGCGAACGACACGTGCACGGCACCGGTGTCGTAGAACGTCTGTGCCCGGCCGTACGTACGATCGATCAGCTGGTCCGGCACCACGAACGAGCCCGGGCCGAGCTCGGGGCGCAGCCCGCCGACCGCGCAGGGGGCGAGGATCTGGCGCACCCCGAGGGCGCGCAGCGCCCACAGGTTGGCGCGGTAGGGGATGCGGTGCGGCGGATACCGGTGGTCCCGACCGTGCCGGGGCAGGAACGCCACCCTCCGGCCGGCGACCTCGGCCACGGTGATCGGGTCGGACGGCGGCCCGTACGGGGTGTCCACGCTGTGCTCGCGCGCATCCTCCAGCAGCGCGTACAGCCCGGAGCCACCAATCACGCCGATCTCCGCGGTCGCGGTCATCGCCTCACCCCTCGCCTCGATCCGGTTTGCTTGCTCGGTTGGCACACGTGCAGACCCTAACCGTGGCGTCCGGTAGCAGCTATCGTGCGATTCATGGCGTTGACAGCGGGCGTGATGACGCCGGCCCGGAGGGCCGCCGGCCCGAAGGGTGCCGAATCCTGCGCGGAGCAGGACTAGGAGGCCGAGGGTGTTCGGGGAGTCGCGGCAAATCGGAGGGCGGTCTATGGAGTCGTTGGCCGGGCACCTGCTGGTCGCGACCCCGGCCCTGAAGGATCCCAACTTCGACCGGACCGTCGTCCTGCTGGTGGCGCACGAGCCGGGCGGCGCGCTCGGCGTGGTGCTCAACCGCCCCACCGAGGTGCCGGTATCCGACGTACTGGGCAGCTGGGGCGGCCTCGCCAAGCAGCCGCGGGTGCTGTTCGAGGGCGGACCGGTCCAGCCGGAGTCGGCCATCTGCCTGGCCAGGACGAAGACCGGGGTGACCCGGGTGCCCGGTTTCCACCGGGTGTCCGGTCAGGTCGGCACGGTGGACCTGTCCAGCGACCCGGAGCAGCTGACCGACCATATCGACGGCCTGCGCGTGTTCGCCGGGTACTCCGGCTGGTCGCCCGGCCAGCTGGAGGAGGAGCTGGACTCCGGCTCCTGGTTCGTCTTCGACGCCCTCCCGGGGGACGCGTTCATGACCAGACCGGATGACCTGTGGCCGATGGTGTTGCGGCGCCAGGGGGGCATGACGGCGGCGGTGGCGCTCTTCCCGGCCGACCCGACGCTGAACTGAGGCCCGCCTCGGTGATGCCGGCCCGGTGAGGGGTGTGTACTATTGCGCGGGTGCCCAGCGGACTGGGCGCTGGGGCCGTGGCGCAGCTGGTAGCGCACCACACTGGCAGTGTGGGGGTCAGGGGTTCGAGTCCCCTCGGCTCCACC
>JADGHA010000127.1 GCA_019689695.1 Micromonosporaceae bacterium
CCCCCCCGCGCCCCCCCCCCCCCCCCCGGGGGCGGCCGCGGCGCCCCGGGGGGGGCCCCCCCCCCCCCCCGACTCAGCTACTTGGCGGCGGTCACCGTCACGTCGAACTTCGCGGTGACCTCCGGGTGCAGCTTGACCTGCACCTGGTACACCCCGACCGACTTGATGTGGCCGGGCAGCACGATCCGGCGCCGGTCCAGGGTCGGGCCGCCGGCCGCGCGGACCGCCTCCACGATCTCCCCGGCGGTGATCGAGCCGAACAGCCGGCCACCGTCGCCGGCCCGGGCGGACAGGCTCACCTTGAGCCCTTCCAGCTGGGCCTTGACCTCGTTGGCGTGCCCGAGGTCACGGATCTCCCGGGCCTCGCGGGCCCGCTTGATCAGCGTGATCTGCTTCTCCGCACCCCGGCTCCAGCCGATCGCGAAGCCCTGCGGCAGCAGGTAGTTACGGCCGTACCCGTCCTTGACCTCGACCACGTCGCCGGGGGCGCCAAGGCCGGAGACCTCCTGCGTGAGGATGATCTTCATATCCGTGCCTCCGCTCAGCGGGTCGTGGTCGTGTACGGCAGGAGCGCCATCTCCCGGGCGTTCTTGACCGCACGCGCGATCTGCCGCTGCTGCTGGGAGGTCACCCCGGTCACCCGCCGCGCGCGGATCTTGCCGCGGTCGGAGATGAACTTGCGCAGCAGCGCCGTGTCCTTGTAGTCGATGTAGGTGACCCCGTCCTTGTCGAGGGGGTTCACCTTCTTCTTCGGCTTGCGGGCAGCCGCAGCCTTCGCCATTGCTCTTGCTCCTATTGCGATCCTCACCCGCCCATCGGGCCGGGTGTCCCGTTTGTCGATGTCAATCGCTGGCCGATGGTCAGAACGGGGGCTCGTCGTCGAACCCGCCGACCGAGGCCGCGCTCGAGGCCGGGGCCGGCGTCGCAGTGGCCCACGGGTCCTCGAACCCGCCACCGGCGCTGCCGCCACCGGATGCACCGAAGCCGCCACTGCCGCCGGAGCGCGACATCTTCTGCACCTTCGCCGTGGCGTACCGCAGCGACGGGCCGATCTCGTCCACCTCCAGCTCGATGACCGTCCGCTTCTCACCCTCGCGGGTCTCGTACGACCGCTGGCGCAGCCGTCCCGAGACGATCACGCGGGCGCCCCGGGTCAGCGACTCGGCGACGTTCTCCGCCGCCTGCCGCCACACCGTGCAGGACAGGAACAGTGGCTCGCCGTCCTTCCACTCGCCGGTCTGGCGGTCCATGTACCGCGGCGTCGAGGCGACGCGGAACTTGGCCACTGCCGCGCCGGATGGGGTGAAGCGCAGCTCAGGGTCATCGGTCAGGTTGCCGATGACCGTGATGGTGGTATCTCCTGCCATGACCTAACTCCTCGCGCCGTGCCGTCGCCGACCAGGCTGGCACAGCCGTACGACAGTCAGCGGACTTCCGGTCGGATGACCTTGGTACGCAGCACCAGCTCGTTGAGCCGCAGCTGCCGATCCAACTCGGCCACCGCCTCAGGCGTCGCCTGCAGGTCGATGACGGCGTAGATCCCCTCAGCCTTTTTCTTGATCTCGTACGCGAGGCGGCGGCGGCCCCACACGTCGAGCTTCTCCACCGAGCCACCCGCATTGCGGATCACGTTCAGGTACTGGTCGATGGACGGGGCGACGGTGCGCTCCTCGAGGTTCGGGTCGAGGATCACCATGATCTCGTAATGACGCAAGACGTGCTCACCTCCTGTGGGCTGAACGGCCACGGTCCTTCCGTGGCAGGAGGTCATGCGTCGTCCGGCCGGCGGTCACCCGCCCGCGAGCGGACCGACCCCGGCGGGGTCGGGCGCTGGCCGAACCGCACAAGGGTACCTGTTCGGCGGCCGGATCGGTGCGCGGCCCCGGCGTCCGGCCGGACGGCCACGGGCTCGACATGCAGGGTCGGCGCGGCGGGGGCCCCGGCCGCGGGGCGCCGCAGAGCGGAGAAGTGGCGGCACTGCGAAAAGAAGCCGCGGAGCGCCTCATCCAAATCTGCTGGGTGGGACCTGGGGAGGAACGACCACACCGACGAGGTTGGATGTAAGGCGCCCCGCGGGGCCTGTTTGGCTCCTATCTTACGCGGCGCTAGTCCTAGTTGCTCGCTGAGCGGCAATAGCTCGGATTGCTCCCGCTGATACGCCTACAACACAGATTACGGCAATTATTGCTAGAAGTCCGTTTGGCCCATCTTCCTCGGTGGTCGCGTCGGTGGACACTGGCTCGGCCGCCACCGCCTCATCGCCATCCGCGACCTCGCCCTGCCCGGCGCCCGCGCCGGGTGACGCGTCACCCGCGGCTGCCGGCGCCCCGCTCGGCGCGGCCGGACTGCTCTGGCCGGGCGAGGCGAGCCGGTCGCTCACGGTGCTGCGTGACCCGTGGCGGCTCCGGGCCGCGGAGCTGTCGGTTGGCGACGGCTTGGCGGACTTTCCGGATCCGGCCGACGACGTGTGGGAGGCCGATCCAGCCGCCCCCACGGTCACCGTCACCGACTGCACGGTGTTGGAGAGGCTCAGCCCGCAGTCCGGGACCATGGCCACCCGCACCGTCCCGCGGTGGAACAGCACCTCCACGGACTCATCCTCGTCCACCCGGGCGGACTCACGGCCGTTGATGCGCAGCGTGGCGTCGTCGTCGAGCTTGTTCACGAAGATCACGGTGGACTCGGCCGGCACGGTCAGCTCCGGTGTGCTCGGCCTCGAGTCGCAGGAGAGCAACTCCGCGCCATCGCCGGAGAACTCGACCCTCGGCGTCGCGGCGGCCGCCGGATCGGCCGCCAGCAGCGGCAGCGTCGCCATCGACCCTATGGCGAGGGGCGCGACCAGCCGGACCGCACGGGTCCGAAACGAGCGGGCACAGCGCGACATATTTGCATCTCCCCAGGTCACAACTTGCCAACAACGGAGGAAACGATCGGGCCCGGATGCGGTCACGCACGAAATCCGCCGATCTGGCCCGACCGCGACCAGGTTCTGGTCGTAGGCTCGCCACCATGCGTATCGGAGCCCATGTCGACCGCACCGACCCACTCGCCGAGGCCGCCGCCCGCGACGCCGATGTCGTGCAGTTCTTTCTCACCGACCCGCAGGGCTACGCCACGCCGAAGCCACGGGCGGACGCCGACCGGCTGCGCAGCGCCGAGGTCGACATCTACATCCATGCGCCGTACCTGGTGAATGTGGCCACCACCAACAACAAGATCCGAATTCCCAGCCGCAAGCTGCTGCTCGCCCACGCGAAGGCGGCCGCCGAGCTCGGCGCGAAGGCGCTGATCGTCCATGGCGGACACGTCAGCAAGGTCGACGAGCTGGCCATCGGCTTCGACAACTGGCGCAAGACCTTCGCGTACGCCGCGGAGTCCGGCGGCTTCCCGCTACCGGTCCTGATCGAGAACACGGCCGGCGGCGACAACGCGTGCGCCCGGAAGCTCGACGCGCTGGCCCGGCTGTGGGACACCATCGGCGAGTACGGTGCCGGCTTCTGCCTGGACACCTGCCATGCCCACGCCGGCGGCGAGGACCTGCTCGGCATCGTCGACCGGGTCAAGGCGATCACCGGCCGGATCGATCTGATCCATGCAAACGACTCTATGGACGAGTTCGACTCCGGACGGGATCGACACGACAACCTCGGGCACGGCAGGATCGACCCCGAGCTGGTGGTCGCGGTGATCCGGGCGGCCGGGGCGCCGGTCGTGGTGGAGACGCCCGGCGGGGCCGACGGCCAGCGCGCGGACATCGCGTTCCTGCGGGAGAAGCTGGGTCGGTAAGCCGACGCGACGAGGGCGAAGAAGATGATCAGCGAACGTGTGCGGTGCGCCGCGGCGGTCCGGCTGCCCGGTGCGGAGCCGGCGCGGTGAGCGCCGGACCGGTGGACGGCGGCCGGGGGGGGGGGCCGGCGCCGGCCGCGGCCACGGCCGGGCCGGCCGAGCACGAGGCGGAGGCCAAGCCCGACGCCGAGGCCAGGCCCGAGGCCGAGGTGGAGACCGCGCCCGCAGCCGAGCCGGAGGTCGCGGGGCCAGCAGCCGAGCCGGAGGTCGCCGGACCCGAGGCGGATAACGACCGCTGGTCGGCGTTCGCTCCGGAGCCGGAGCGCCAGCCCGGGCGGCTGCGCCGCGCGGTCGCCGCGTTGGGCCGGGGCCTGGTCCACGAGTGGACGCTGGCCGTCGCCGGCTCGCTCGTGCTCGCGGTGGTGATGACCTGGCCGACGCTGCGCTACCCGGCGCACACCATCCCCCAGGACATCTGGGACCCGACGCTGCAGGCGTGGCAGATGGCGTGGTCCGGGCACATCCTGCTGACCGACCCCGGCCAGCTGTGGCACGCCAACGCCTTCTATCCAGAGCGGTACAGCTTCGCCTTCTCCGACACCCTGCTCGGATACGCCCCGGCCGGCATGATCGGTACCGGCCCGATGGCCGCGGTGCTGCGCTACAACATCATGTACGTGCTGCTGCACGCGCTCGCGTTCGTCGGCGCGTACGCCCTGGTCAGGCAGCTCGGCGCGGGCCGGGTCGGGGCGGCGGTGGCCGGGGCGGCCTTCGCCTACGCGCCCTGGCGGCTGTCCCAGGCCGGCCACATGCACGTGCTCTCCACCGGCGGCATCGCGCTGTCGCTGGCCATGCTCGCCCGTGGCCACGGCTGGTCGCTGCGGTACGGCTACCGTCCGGAGCGCACCCGCGTCGGCTGGGCGCTGGCCGGATGGCTGGTCGCCACCTGGCAGATCAGCCTCGGCTTCGGCATCGGCCTGCCCTTCGCGTACGTCCTCGGGGTGACCGTGCTGGCGGTGGTGCTGCTCTGGCTGGTCCGGCGGGTACTCCGCCGGCCCCGCCGCCCGGTCGACCGGCGGCTGCTGCTCACGCACCTGGTCGGCATGCTGGTCTTCGCCGCCGCCGGGCTGCTGCTCGCCCTGCCGTACCTGACCGTGGCCGACCTGCACCCGGAGGCCCGGCGCACGGTGGCCGAGCTGCAGCTGTACTCGCCGCCGCTGAAGAGCTTCTTCGTCGCGCCCGCCGAGTCGAGGGTGTGGGGGTCGGCGCACGCGGACGCTCGCGCAGCCATGCCCTTCGTACCGGAGAACACGCTGCTGCCCGGCTTCGCGCTCTACGGGCTCGCCGCGGCTGGCCTGTTCTTCTCGATCTGGACCGTACGCCAGCGGATCCTGCTGCTGGCCGGCGTCGTGGTCAGCCTCGTGCTCGCGATGGGGACCAGGTTCCACGGCGGGGACGCCACATACCTGCTGCTCTTCCACCACCTGCCTGGCTGGGATGGGCTGCGCACCCCGGGCCGGCTGGTGGTGTGGACCACCCTGCTGCTGGCAGTCCTCGCCGCCGGCGCGGTTACCGCGTTCGTCGACCGGGCCAGAGAGGCGACCGCGGACCGGGCCCCAGCGGGCCTTGGCCCGTGGCTGCGGCTGGCCAGCCTGGTGCCGCTGCTGCTGGTGCTGGTCGAAGGGCTCAACACCACCCCGCACCCGATCGTGCCCAAGCAGCCCGCCGTGCTGCGCAGCGTGCAGGGCCCCCTCATGGTGCTGCCCAGCGATCCGCTCACCGACGAGAACGTCATGCTCTGGGCCACCGACAAGTTCCAGCCGATGGTCAACGGTGGCAGCGGCTTTTACCCGACCCGGCAGCAGGAGATCCGGGAGGCGTCGAAGACGTTTCCGGACAGCGCGAGTGTCACGGCGCTGCGCGAGATTGGTGTGAAGACGGTCGTCGTGCTACGCGACCGGGCGGCCGGCACGCCGTGGCAGAACGCGGCCGACGCGCCGGTCGACGGTCTGGGCATCACCCGCGAGGAGGTCGGCGAGGACGCCGTCGTCTTCCACCTCACACCGTAGCGACGCACCCCCGCTCACCCTGTTGCGCTGACAACGCTTATCCAGTCGCGGCGGCCGCCGGTGCGGGCGGCGCCACTGGAGCGGGCTCGGGCCCGTCGTTCAGCAGGCCGCCGTCCGGATCCGACGGGTAGGTGGTACGCACCGCGTCGTGCTCGGGATGCAGAATGTCGCGCACCACGAATCCACAGAGGACGGCCACAGTGGCCAGTCGCAGGATGGAGGCGAGCACGAAGACGCCCTCCGGGAAGACCTGCCGCCCAGAGGCGCCCATCAGCTCGCCGTAGAAGGCGAAGAAGTAGCACAGCTCGGCGACCTGCCAGGCGATGAAGGCGCCCCAGCGCGGCCGGGCCAGCACGACCAGGGGCAGCAGCCAGAGCACGAACTGCTGCGACCACACCTTGTTGAAAATGAGGAACGCGGCCACGGTGAGGAACGCCAGCTGCCCCAGCCGCGGCCGCTCGCGGGCGAGCAGCGCCAACGCCCCGACGCCCAGCCAGGCCAGGCCGATCAGCAGGTACGTCAGGTAGTTCAGCGTCGGATCGACATGGCTGCCGAGCCAGTGGAACGGCTGGAACCCGTACTGTCCGTTCCCGCGCGGGAAGTGGTCACCGATGTACCACAGCGTCCCCCAGTCGATCGCCCGCTCCGTGTTCAGGTCGAGGAACCGCTTCCAGTTGTGGAAGTTGGCCGCCATCACCGGCACGTTCACCGCGAGCCAGGCCGTCGCCCCGGCCACCACCGCGGTCCAGACCGGCCGGTTCTGCCGGGAGCGCACACCGAGGAAGATCAGCGGTACGAACAGGAAGCCCGGCCAGAGTTTCGCCGCGGTGCCCAGGCCGAGCAGCACACCGGCGGCGACCGGCCAGCGCCTGGCCCAGGCGTAGAGGCCGAACACCGCGAAGCCGATCGCCAGCAGGTCCCAGTTGACGGTGGCGGTGACCAGGAGCGCGGGGGACAGGGCGAACAGGGCGGCGTCCCATGGTCGGCGCCGGCGCAGGGCGAGGATCGCGGCAACGCTCGCCACCCCGATGGCGCCCAGCGCAAGGGCGTTGAGGTTGTAGAACCACTCGCCCTGGTTGAAGCTGGGCCGGCTGGATCCGAAGGCGTGCACGGGGAGCCCGATCAACCCCATGAACGCGCCGGTGAGCACCGGGTACTCGACCGGGTGGTCGAGGTAGGGCACCTTGCCCTCGCCGAGGCCCTCCGCGTAGTACAGCGCCAGCACGTCGGTGTAGCAGAACTCCTTGTACTGCTTGAGGTCCGTCCAGTTGCCGTCACGGCAGGGCGACTTCTGGACCCAGTGCAGGGACAGGGTGAGGCAGACCAGCGCGAGCACGATCCGGGCCGCGGTCCAGAACCGCCTGCCGCCCTTGGTCCACTCCCGGCCGGTGGTGGGAGGGACGGCGTGCTCGCCCAGCGGACCGCCGATCGCCTCGGAGAGCCCTCGGACGAAGGTGTCCGAGCGCGACGGAGCATCGATCCGCTCCGGTCCGTCGTCGATCGTCGGTCTGGTCGGCGTACCCATAACAGCGAATCCTGCCGCATGACGGGCGACGTGGTACGCCCGGTACCCCGATCGCTACCAGATTCGCCGGCCTCGATACAGGCCGACGCGCCCGGTACCCGGCATTACAGACAAAGCACCCGGGGATTCGGATGGGTCAGCCGCGTCGGCGGCCGCCGGGGCCGTCGTTCCGACCACCGGGACCGTCGTTGCCGCCATTGCCGCCATTGTCGGTCGGGCAGAAGAACGCCGGAAGGAAGCAGTCCCCACCCGGACCCTGACCGGGCTGATGCTGCGGTTCGACGCCATTGCCGCGGTTCGGGTCGCCGGTGTGCGCGGCCGGCGGGAAGCGCTCGACATCGGTGCCCTTCAGGGCCTCGTTCATGAACTTCTTCCAGATGTCCGCCGGCAAGCTGGAACCGCCGATCGGTCTGCCGTTCTTGTCCTTGATCGGTAGCCGGTCCTTCACGTTGCCCACCCAGACCGCGGAAGCCAGCTGCGGAGTGGCGCCCACCATCCAGGCGTCGCCGTTGGCACCCGGGTACTTGTTGTTACCCAGCTCCCACGTTCCTGTCTTGCCGATCGCCGGCCGGTCGCCGTTCAGGTCGTCGTTGTTGTGCTCCGGGATCTTCTGCAGGACGGCGTTCTCGTCGTCGACCTGTGGTTCATCGAAGACCCTGGTGCCCTTCTCTTTCGCGGCGTACGCGGTCTTGAACTTGCCGTCCTCGCCCTTCTTCTCGACCTTGAGGACAAAATGCGCCTTGTGGTAGATCCCACGCGCCGCCAGCGTGGCGACCCCGTTCGCGTGGTCCAGCACCGTGATGTCGTACTGGCCAAAGCCCACCTGAAGGTCGAACTTGGACGGTGCGACGTCTGCGCCGGACACCTTCGTCAGGTCCACCGCAACCGACTTGCCGCCTTCGACGGCCCACATGGTCCGGATGCCGGCCGCCTTCGCCGCGTCGACCACCTTGTCCGGCCCGATCTCCTTGGTGACCCAGTAGAACGGAACGTTGTACGACTGGATCGCGGATTCCTCGAGGGTGCACCATTTGGCACAGGAGACCCGGCTGCTGTCGTCCCGGCCGGCGTTGGTGAGCTTCCGACCCGTATCCGGGTCGGTGAGCTTCAGCGCGTCCCAGTGGGACTGGGTTGAGATCCCCGCCTTCAGCGCAGCAGCCATCGTGTAGATCTTGAAGGTCGAACCAGGCGGGTGGCCGCCGTAGAGGTTCCCAGTCTTCGGGTCCCGGTTGATACCGGCGTAGTCCGTGCCGACGCCCTTCTCACCGCCGTAGTACGCCTTGACCCGCCCGTTCCGCGGGTCCATTGCGACCAGGGCGGCCATCAAGTTGTCCGGCTGGCCATGCATCGGCGAACCCTTGGCCTGCCGGCGCGCCGCGTTCTCCGCGGCCTTCTGCATCTTGGGGTCGATCGTGGTGGTGATCCGGTACCCACCGGCCCTCAGGTCGCTGATGCCGATCTCGTCGAGCTCCTGGGCGACGTAGTTGACCACGTTGCCGACGGGCGTGTCGACCCCGCAGGTCGCCGCCGTCACGCAGGGGGGAGCCTTCTTGAGCACGGTCGTCGGGTACTGGATCTTCGCACGGTCCGCCGCCGAGATCACACCCATCTCGACCATGCCGTCCATGACGTAGTTCCAGCGGTCCTTGGCGGGACCGGGGTTGATCGTCGGGTCGTACCCCTTGAACGTGTCGCTCGGCTCGGGCTGCTTGATCAGGGCGGCCAGCACCGCCCCCTCGGCCACGCTCAGCTTGTCCACCGTCTTGTTGAAGTACGCCCGGGAAGCCGCCTGGATCCCGTACGCGCCGCGGCCGAGATAGATGGTGTTGAGGTAGAACTCGAGAATCTGATCCTTGCTGTACTTCTGGGTCAACTTGGAGGCGATCACCGCCTCGCGCACCTTCCGGGCGTAGGTCACGCCGGTCAGGTGGGCCACGTCCCGGGCGTACTGCTGGGTGATGGTCGACGCGCCCTGGGTCTCGCCGCCGGTGAGGTTGTTCCACGCGGCCCGCAGGATGCCCTTGTAGTCGACACCACCGTGCTTGTAGAAGTTGCGGTCCTCGGCGGAGATCACCGCCTGCTGGACATACTTGGGGATGGCGCTGAGCGGCACGATCTCCCGGTTGCCGCCGTTCTCCTGACCGAGCTTGGCCAGCTGTTTGCCGTTGGAGTACAGGATCGTGCTCGCCTCAGGGAGCGGGAGCTCCTGCGGCGGCTTGACCGAGTCGTAGTAGTACGTGCCGCCGACCACCACGCCGCCGGCGAGGATGATGAAGACCGCGAACGCGCCGATGATCAAGTTGCGCCGGCGCATCTTCTTGCGACGCCTGGCCAGCTCCGCGGGGCTGCCTTTGCCGCCGAAGCCGGTGCCGCCCGGACCCGCGCCGCCCGGCCGGATCGGCCCGACCGGACCCGCCGGGCTCACCGGCGGCGCGGCCACCCGGCCGCCCGCGGCGCGGCCGCCCGCGGCGCGGCCGACCGGAG
>JADGHA010000128.1 GCA_019689695.1 Micromonosporaceae bacterium
CGGAAGCATCGGCCACCCGCCAGGCACCCGCGGCCAGCGCGGCCATCAGCTCCAGCGTGGCCGGGGCCGGGTGGGCGGCGCCGGCCGGCCGGCAGTCCGGGCAGACCACGCCGCCGGCCGGCACGGAGAACGCCCGGTGCTGCCCCCGAGTGCCGCAGACCGCGCACTCGGCCAGCGCCGGCGCCCAGCCGGCGACCCCCATCGCGCGCAGCAGGTACGCGTCGAGCACGAGAGTGGCGGCGTGCTCCGCCGCGGCCAGCGCCCGCAGCGCGCCGAGGGTGAGCTGGAACAGCCGCAGCGACGGCTCATGCTCGACCGGGGTGAGCCGCTCGGCGGTCTCCGCGACCGCGCTCGCCGACGTATAGCGGGGGTAGTCGCCGACCAGCCGCCCGCCGTACAGCTCGATGCCCTCCACCTGGGCGATCGTGTGCAGGCTGCCGCTGGACGCCTCGGCGACCTGCACGTCGACGTGGCCGAACGGCTCCAGCCGGGCGCCGATCCGGGACGTGGTCCGGCGCACTCCCTTGGCCACCGCGCGGATCCGGCCGTGCCGGCGGGTCAGTAGGGTGACGATCCGGTCCGCCTCACCGAGCTTCTGCACCCGCAGCACTACCGCGTCGTCGCGGTAGAGCTGGCGGCGGAAACCGGGCACTCTCCCATTCTCCCCCGAATTGGCCGCGGGACCGGCTCCGGGGTGATCCGGAGCGGTTCACCTGAGCGCGGACAGCAGGGTGAGCTGAGCCGGGTCGGACAGTGCGCCGCCGACCGCCACCACCTGCGCGCCGGCCGCCAGGAACTGCCCGGCCGTCTCGGCGGTGATCCCGCCGGTGGCCACGTAGTGGATGTCCGGGAACGGCCCGCGGATCGCGCGGAACCATGCTGGACCGAGCGCCGCGGCCGGGAAGGCTTTCACCCAGGTGCATCCCGCGCGCCGGGCCTGGTGCACCTCGGTCGCGGTCGCCACCCCGGGCAGGTGCGGCAGGCCGGCCGCCAGGCTGGCGGCGAGCACGGTCAGGTCCAGCCCGGGCGCCACGGTGTAGCGGGCGCCGGCCTCGGCCGCGACCCGCACCTGCTCCGGCGTGACCACGGTGCCCGCGCCGACGAGCTTGCCCCGCTCGGCACCGGCCTTAACCGCAGCCGCCAGGGCGGGCACCATCTCCGGCGTGCCGATCGGCACCTCCAGCAGCTCGATGCCGGCGTCCCAGGCCCGGTTGGCCAGGTCCACCGTCTCGTCCGGGGACAGCCCCCGCAGGATGGTCATCACCCGGTGGTCGCCGAACAGCTCGTCGAAGCCCGTCACCCCGCTACCTCCGCCTTCAACAGCAGCTCGTCGGCGGGCGGCAGGACGCCGATGTCACCCACCGCGCGCAACGCGCTGCCCGCCACCAGATGCCCCAGCCGCAGCCTGGCCGGTTCGGCCAGGCCGCGCAGCACGCCGTACAGGTAACCGGCGGCGAACGCGTCACCGGCGCCGACCGGCTCGACCACGGTCACCGGCGGCGCCGGCACGAAGCAGGTCCCGTCCGCGGTGAAGGAGGTCGCGCCGACCGCGCCGTCCTTCACCACGAGGGTCGCGGGCCGCGGCAGCGTCGCGCGGACCTCTTCGGGAGTACGCGTACCCCACAGCGTCGCTGCCTCGTCGAGGCCGACGAACACCAGGTCGGCCTGACCGGCGAGATCGGCCAGCAGCGGCGCCGCCTCTTCGGCGGACCACAGCGCAGGCCGGAAGTTCACGTCGAAGCTCATCGTCGCCGGCTTCCTCGCCAGGCCGTCTGCCACGAGGTCGGCGCACGAGTCGGACAGCGCCGGGGTCACGCCGGACAGGTGCGCCAGGCGCGCACGCACCTTGGTCCAGACCTCCCGGCCCATGCCGGACGCCGCCGAGCCGCGCCGGTAGTAGTGGACCCGGGTGCCGTCCGGCCGCGGATCCTTGAAGAACACCCCGGTCGGCGCGGTCGGATCCACTTCGACCAGCCCGGTGTCCACGCCAGCGGCGGTAAGCCGGTCGAGCATCATCTCGCCGAGCGGATCCGCGCCAACCCGGCTGACCCACGCCACCTTCGCGCCGAGCATGGCCAGATAGGTGGCGACATTGGACTCGGCCCCGGCCACGTCCAGCCGCAGCGTGGTGGCCTGGCGCAGCGGTCCCGGCGGGTCGGGCGCGGCGAGCGCCATCGACTCCCCCACGCACGCCACGTCGTACTCGCCGGCCCTGCTCATCCTGGCCAGGATACGGGCAGTGCGGCCGATCCTCCTCGACGCCCCGGCCCGCTACGGCAGACTCGGGCCGGGACGGCAACGTGGAAGTCGCGGTCATGATCGGACTGCAGGCGTCGGGCAAGTCGACGTTCTGCCGGCAGGTGCTGGCGCCCGATCACGTGGTGGTGAGCAAGGACGCCTTCCCGAACGCCCGCCACCGGCAGCGACGCCAGATGCGCCTGGTCAACGAGGCCCTCGCCGCCGGACACAGCGTGGCGGTGGACAACACCAACCCCTCGCCCGCGGAGTGGCAGCCGCTGATCGAAGCCGCCCACGCGCACGGCGCGGCCGCCGTTGCGTACTGGTTCCCGCCCAACCTGACCGACAACAAGGAACGCAACGCCATCCGGGAAGGGCGCGCCCGGGTACCGGAGGTGGCGCTCTATGCCACCCTCAAGCGGCTGCGGCGCCCCACCAGAGCCGACGGCTTCGACCGCCGCTACACCGTCTCCTTCGACGGTGCGGGCGGATTCACCGTGCGGCCACTAACCGAGGACGAGTGAGACGGCTTTGCCGCACAAGGAGGAGACCAGCACAATTGGCGCCGATGGTCACGGTTGCGCTCGAAGTCGTCAGCAAGTGGTACGGGGTGCGCCGTGCCAGTCCTGTGCTCCGCGATGTCAACCTGACGGTGGAGGCGGGTGAGCTGACCGCCATCACCGGGCCGAACGGGGCCGGCAAGAGCACCCTGCTGCGGATACTGGCCGGCGCCTCCGCGCCATCGCGGGGCCGCGTACGGGGTCGCCCGCGGAACACCGGGTACGTCCCCGACCGGTTTCCGCCCCGGTTGCGCTTCACGCCGGCCGAGTACCTACGGCACATGGGACGCATCCGCAGCCTGCCGGGCCCGGTGATCGAAGCCGGCGTCGAGCAGCTGGCCGAGCGGCTGGGGTTCACCCGGCACCTGGGCACGCGGATGGCCGAGCTGTCCAAGGGCACCTGCCAGAAGGTCGTGCTCACCCAGGCGCTGCTCGCCGACCCGGAGTTGCTGGTCTTCGACGAGCCGTGGTCCGGGCTCGACGAGGCGGCGCAGCAGGAGCTGACCGGCCTCCTGCTCGAGGCCCGCCAACGGGGTGGTTGCGTGGTGGTGAGCGACCATCGCGCGGCGATGATCGGCCAGGTGGCCGACCGGGTCTGCACCGTCGCCGGCGGCCAGGTCGTGCCGCTCGACCAGGCCGAGCCGACCATCCTGGTCGAGCTGGTCCGGCCAGATGGGGCGGTGCTCCGCCACACGGTGCCTCGGCATCAGGTCGACAAGCTGCTCGCCCAGGCGCTCCACGATGGACTTTCCGTACGGCGGGTGCAGCCATGACCGCACTCGTGCAGTACATCCTGCGGGACTTCATCCGCTCGCACCGCTTCCTGCCGCCGCTCATCGTTTTCGGCGTCGCGTTCGCCACGCTGTACGCGGTCCACCCCACACCGGTGCTGTCCAGCTACGGCGCCACGGCGCTGTCGATGTACCCCCTGGCGGCCTGGTACACCGCCGTCCTGCTCCGTGCCGAAGACCCGATCCAGCGACAGATCACCATTGTCAACAGCGGCAGCTCGGCGCGTACCCACCTGGCCAAGGTGCTCACCGCCGGCCTGCTGGCCAGCCCGCTGATCCTTGCCGCGCTGCTCCTGCCGGCCGCGCTCGGCTTCCTCAAGCTGCCGGAGCACCAGACGCTCCTGCCCTACCTCGGCGTCGGCCTGCTCGCGCACGCGACCGCGGCACTCACCGGTGTCGCGTTAGGACTGCTCTGGTCACCGCCCATGGTCCAGCGCACCGGGTACACGTTCGGCGGGATCCTGCTGTGCCTCGTCCTCACCGTCCCGCTCAACCGGCTGGCACCCCCGCTGACCGCGACCAGAGCGATGAACGACGGCACCCCGCCGGGTGCCGTCGTCACCGATCTGCTGCCGAGCCTGCTCGGCGCTGTTGCCTTCACCGCGGTGGCGGTGCTCGCCTACCTCCAGGTGAGCCGTGCCCGGTCATGAACAGGGCGTCCCGTTCACGGTGAACGGCGGCGATACGCTGACCGTGCCCGATGTCGACGCGAGGAACCCGAGGTCCACCCGGCCTCCGGGCGGGATGGATGCGTTCCACGGCTCATTGGTCGCGGTCAGCACGTTGCCGTCCTGCCGCCACTTCGCGCCCCAACCGTAGCTCAACCGGACGCCGGTGACGCCGAACCGCAGCGTCCAGCCGTTGATCTCCGTGGTTCCCGTGTTCTCCAGGGCGAGATTCGCGGTCAACCCACCCGGCCACTGGGTGAGCGAGACGGTGACACGGCACTGCAGCGGTGGCGGCGTAGTCGCCTTCGGCGCCACGAACAGCGTGATCGAGTCGGCCGGGAAGGTGTAGTTCAGGCCGGTCGGGCAGGGGCACGGCCCCGGCGTCGGCGCGGGCGTGGGCGTCACGTCGGGCTGGCGGACGATCGCGCTGAGGTCCGCCGCGCTGTACTGGTACACCTGGAATTTCGGGCCGAGCGTGCCGCGCAGGGTGAGCGAGCTGCTCAAGTCCTGGCCGCTCTTGTTGATGACCATCACGGTCAGCGCCCCGTCGCTCGCCCGCTCCGCCGCGTACACGGACAGCTTGTCCTGGTCGGCGCTGGTGGCCGAGACGCTGGTCTCGCCGAACCGGCTGCCGGCACCGTCGTAGTTGCGGTACATCCGGAAGGCGTACGCCCCCGGCTGGCTCGCGCTCGGCGGTGCCCACAGGGTGGCCAGGTCGAGCCCTTCCCGGCCGAAGATGCCCAGGATGTCCGCCTGCGCCAGGGCGCCGTTGATGTGGTCCAGGGCGCCCCAGTTGTACTCGGTGATGGCGGTCTTCGTGCCCGGGTACTCCGCCGCCACCAGCTCCTTCATCCGCGGGATGAGCCGCACCTGGGTGTTGATCCAGCTTTCGTCGGTGTACGTGGGATCCCACAGCGCGCGGGTCGACCGCAGCCGCAACGCGTTGGTCGCCGGGTCGTCGCCATTCCCGAATGCGACTCCGCTGGCCTGCGGGTAGAAGTGCATGTCGAAGTAGTCGAGGATCCGCGTGCCGTGCTGCTGCTCGTACGCCTTCATCTGGCGCAGGTACCAGGTGGTGAACGGCAACCCGTCGCGGGCCGCCTTGTCCGGCGGGTCGGCCCAGCACCCGGTACGCCCGCACACCTCCTGGTCCAGGCCGGAGAAGTCCCACGAGGTCCAGCCCCAGCCGACCGGCCCGAGCGTGGCCGCGGACGGGTCGGCCGCCTTCACCGCGGCCGCGATCTCGTACGTCTTGTCGCGCAGCTCCACCGAACTGGCGCCGGTCGGGTGCACGTCGCGGTGCGTCGAGTGCCAGATGTCCGGCTCGTTGTCCAGGTTGTAGAACTTGACGCCGCCGTACTTCCGGTTCAGGTGCTCGATCCAGTCACGCACGTACTCCGGGCCGATCTCCACACTGGTGTCGTGCGGGTCGTTGCCGGTGATCAGCGTGCCGTCCGGCCGCTTGCCGTTGCCGCAGTCCGGTCGCCACTGGTCGGTCGTCTCCTGTGGACCGTACTTGGCCACCGAGAAACCACAGTCGAAGCCGCGCGACTTGGGCGCCCAGCCGATCAGCGGCACGGTCAGGATGGTGTCCGTGCCGGTGCGCCGGTCCTGCTCGACGAACCGGTCGGTCTCCGACCCGTCCGGCAGCAGTTCCGGGTGGTCGTTGTCCCCCGGAATGTTCTCGAAGAACCAGTCCGACGCGCGGTTGGTCGTGTCGTACAGGTAGTTGTAGCGGGTGGTGGCGTTGCCGCCCCAGCGCCGCACCGGCAGGCTCAGCTCCGCGGCGAGGTCCTCGTCGGCGAAGTTCATGCCGTAGATGTACGGGCTGATCGGGTGCCGGCCGGCGGTGGCGTCGACGGTGAGGGCGGGGCCGGGGGCCGCCGCGGTCGCCGGGGTGACCGTCGCGGCGGCCGCGCTCGCCGCGACGAGGAGCGCGGTGGCGGCGAAGCAGGTCAATGTCCGGGCACGCATAGGTGTGCATCCTCCATGAGTCGCTGCGTGGCCCGGACCGCCCTGACCTTACAAAGAGGCGGCCGCCGGCGTCAATCGCCAGACATCAATGACCGGAGTCAGTCCGCGCGGGACGGCGCGGCCCGGGTCCCCATTCGCCCAGCGGCAGGTGGCAGAAGCTGCGGCCGACCCGGCCCGGCTCGTCGGGCCCGGGAGCGGGCTTTGCGAAGCGGCCGGCGAACCGCTCCGAGTCGTCGCGCGGGGCGTACCCGATCTCCTCGGCCTCGGCCAGCGACCACCACCGGCGGGTGTTGCGGCTGATGCCCCACAGGATCCGGAACCCGGTCGCACGGCTGGAGAGGCAGGCTTCGACCAGGCGCGCACAGTCCTCAGGGGACAGCCAGGACTCCAGCGTCTCTTCGGCCGGCGGCTCGGGGAAGCACGCGCCGAGGCGCAGCGCGAAGACCGCCATGCCGAACCGGTCCGCGTACAGGCTGCCGAGCGCCTCGACCGCCGCCTTGGTCACCCCGTAGTAGGTGTCCGGTCGCGGTGGGACGCCGGGCGGCAAGCCACGCTCCGGGGCGGAGGCGCGGTGGTGGAAGCCGGCCGCATGGATCGTGGAGGCGAGCACGACCCGGGGGACGCCGGCCTGTCGAGCCGCCTCCAGCACGGTACGGGTGCCGTCGATGTTGGCCCGTACCAGCTCGTCCCACGGCGCCTCGGTCGGGATCCCGGCCAGGTGGACGACGGCGTCAACGCCCGCGCAGGCCGCCACGGTGGCGGCCGGATCGGTCACGTCGGCGACGACCGGCTCGACCCCGGGCCCGGGGGAGACCGGGTCCAGGTCGAGCAGGCGCAGCACCCGGCCGGGGCGGATGAGCCGGGGACGCAACAGGGTGCCGACCCGGCCCGCGGCGCCGGTGATGAGGACGGTTTCTCGCCTGCCCGCCGCTGCGCCCCTTCCCGTCGCCACGGTCAGAAGCCCAGCTTGCGCAGCTGCCGTGGGTCGCGCTGCCAGTCCTTGGCCACCCGCACGTGCAGGTCGAGGTAGACGCGGGTGCCCAGCAGCTCCTCGATCTCCGCGCGCGCCTTGGTCCCCACCTCCCGTAGCCGACTGCCCCGGGCACCGATCACGATCGCCTTCTGGCTGGGCCGCTCCACGTACAGGTCGGCGTATATCCGGGTGAGCCCGTTCTCGCGCTGCATCTCCTCGACGACCACGGCGATCGAGTGCGGCAGTTCGTCGCGGACGCCCTCCAGCGCCGCCTCCCGGACCAGCTCGGCGACGAGGACCTGCTCCGGCTCGTCGGTGAGCATGTCGTCCGGGTAGAGCTGTGGCGACTCCGGCAGGTACTTGGTCAACACGTCGACCAGGACGTCCAGCTGCTCACCGGTGACCGCGCTGACCGGTACCACCTCGGTGAAGTCGCCCAGCTCGCTGACGGCGACCAGCTGCTGGGCCAGCCGCGCCCGATCCACCAGGTCGATCTTGGTCACCACCGCGATGACCGGGCGGGGCCCAGCCTCACCGGCGGTGCCGAGCTTGCCCGAGATGAACCGGTCGCCCCGCCCGACCGGCTGGTCGGCCGGGATACACAGCCCGATCACGTCCACCTCGCTCCAGGCCTGCCGGACCAGGTCGTTGAGGCGCTGCCCGAGCAGCGTCCGCGGGCGGTGCAGGCCGGGCGTGTCGACCAGGACCAGCTGCGCGTCCGGCCGGTGCAGCACGCCACGGATCACGTGCCGGGTGGTCTGCGGCTTGCTGGAGGTGATCGCGATCTTCTGGCCGACCAGGGCGTTGGTCAGGGTGGACTTGCCCGCGTTGGGCCGCCCGACGAAACACGCGAAGCCGGCACGCACGCTAGGTCCGCACCGTCCCGAGCACCGTGCCGTCCGGCGCGGCGACGTAGATCGGCGCCTCGGCGGCCAGGTCGCGTACCGCGGCGCGGCCGACAGCGTCCAGAGTGGACGCCTCGGTGACCACGGCGGCCGCCTCCAGCCGGGTGGCGCCGGCGGCGACCGCGGACGCCACCGCGAGCTGCAGCGCGGTGACCGACAACGAGGGCAGCGAGACACTGGCGCCGGTGTAGGTCCGGCCGTCGGAGTCGCGAACCGCGGCCCCCTCCACCGCGCTGACCCGGGCGCGCGCGCCCCGGGCCAGGATGACCAGCTTGCTGTCCTCCGCGTCCAGGTTCTGCGTGGTCACGCTGCGATCATGCATCGGCCGGCTGCCTCTCCTCCACGTCCGCCTGCGCGGGACCCGCCCCGCCCCGGTCCGCCACCGCCCGGCTCACCAGCACGGTGTCGATCCGGTTGCGCCGCCCGGTGGTGCCCTCGGCGACCAGGCGCAGGCCGCCGACGGTGGCCACCGCCCCCGGGATCGGCACCCGTCCGAGCGCCTGGGCGAGCAGGCCGGCGACCGTCTCCACCTCGTCGTTCGGCAGCTGGACGTCGAACAGCTCGCCGAGGTCCTCGATCGGCAGCCGGGCGGTCACCCGCACCGCGCCGTCCGGCAGCCGCTCGACCGGTGGACGCTCCACATCGTACTCGTCGCGGATCTCCCCGACGATCTCCTCCAGGATGTCCTCGATGGTGACCAGGCCCGCGGTGCCCCCGTACTCGTCCACCACGATCACCAGATGGGTGCGTGCGGCCTGCATCTCGGACAGCAGGTCGTCGACCGGCTTGGACTCGGGTACGAAGGTGGCCTGCCGCATCACCTCCACCACCGGCCGGCTGTCGTCCCGGTCGCGGATCACGTCCTTGAGGTACAGCACGCCCAGCACGTCGTCGACGTTCTCCCCGATGACCGGGATGCGCGAGAAGCCGGACCGCAGGAACAGCGCCAGGGCCTGGCGGACGGTCTTGCCGGACTCGATCCAGACCATCTCGGTGCGCGGGACCATCACCTCGCGGGCGATCGTGTCGCCCAGCGCGAAGACCGAGTGGATCATCTGTCGCTCGCCGTGCTCCACCACACCCCGCTGCTCGGCCAGGTCGACGAGCTCGCGCAGCTCGACCTGGGTGGCGAATGGCCCCTCCCGGAAGCCCCGCCCGGGGGTTGCCGCGTTGCCGATCAGGATCAGGAGCGAGGCGAGCGGGTTGAGCGCCCGGCCCAGCCCGCGCACCAGCGGAGCCGCGGCACGGCCCACGGCGTACGCGTGCTGCCGGCCGATGGTGCGGGGCGCCACCCCGACCACGACGTAGCTGACCACGGTCATCGTCCCGGCGGTGACCAGCGCCGCGGCCCAGCCTGCGCCGAAGGTGTCCACCGCGACCAGCGCGACCAGGGTGGTGGCGGTCAGCTCGCAGACCAGGCGCAGCAGCAGGAGCAGGTTGATGTGGCGCACCGCGTCGGCGGCCACCGCCTGCAGGGCGCGGGCGCCGCGCGCCCCCTCCCTGGCCAGCTCGGCCGCCCGGGCGGCGGAGACCGCGGCGACGGCGGCGTCGGTCATGGCGAACAACCCGGCGAGCACCACCAGACCGGCAGCGATCAGGAGCAGGGTGACGTCGGGTAAGCCGTCCGAGCCGGGCATGCTACGACTCCCCCACCCGCCTTCGCGGCTCGCCCGGTGACTCCC
>JADGHA010000129.1 GCA_019689695.1 Micromonosporaceae bacterium
GACCGCTGGCGGCGACACCGGGCGGACGCCCACGCCGGCGGCCAGCCCGAGCTCGGCGAAGCCGACGAAGTCCGCCTCGGCCACGCCGAAGCCGACCTCATCGGCCGATTGCGTCGTGGTGGACCCGAAAACGCACGACGCCGATGGCGTGCCGGCGGTGCAGAAGGTCCCGGACCGGATGCTCGGCAGCAAGCTGACCCTGAACGGCTTCTCCTTCGACGGTGTGACCAAGTTGGACACGGCGGACGGCGGCACCATCCGGGTGTTGCAGTTCTCCATGTCGAGTGCGACCACCGAAGACTTTGAGCTGCAGGTGCCGGGGCCCGGCGACCGGACCATCTCGCTTACCAGCAGCGCGCTGACCGTGCAGCAGGCCGGCGACGGCGGCCAGCTGGTGAAGTTCTACTGCAGCAAGTTCACCGGCAAGCTTGTCCTCGACATCCTCGGTGTGCCGTTCGAGATCCCGATCCCGTTGACCTTCACGCCGGACTTCCCGCCGCCGCTCACCTTCTCGAAGATGGTCTTCGCCGACATCGATATCCAGCTGGTCTTCGTCGACACGGACGTGCTCAAGGCCCCCAACCTGAAGGCCACCATCCGGGCCTGACGGCCCGCACAAAGACACCAGAGCCGAGCTGCCCGACTGGCAGCTCGGCTCTTTGCGCCTCTACAGGCGGGCCAGCGCCCGGCGCAGCGGGTCCAGGCCGAGCGAGCCCAGGTTCAGCGCATCCCGGTGGAACGCCTTGAGGTCGAAGTCGGCCCCCTTGCGGCGCTTGGCCTCCTCCCGCGCCTGCAACCAGATCCGCTCACCAATCTTGTACGCGGGGGCCTGGCCCGGCCAGCCCAGGTACCGGTTGACCTCGAAGCGCAGGTTCTCGTCGGGCAGCCGGCAGTGGGCGCGCATGAACTCCCAACCCATCTGCGGGTTCCACGTCTGGCCGGGATAGAAGCCGAACGGGTTGTCCCGCGGGACCGGCAGCTCCAGGTGGACGCCGATGTCGAACACCACGCGGGCGGCCCGGAACGCCTGGCCGTCCAGCATGCCCAGCTTGTCGCCGGGGTCGGCCAGGTAGCCCAGGTCATCCATCAACCGCTCGGCGTACAGCGCCCAGCCCTCGCCGTGCCCGGAGGTCCAGCACAGCAGCCGCCGCCACCGGTTGAGCAGATCCGCGCGGACCACCGTCTGCGCGATCTGCAGGTGGTGGCCCGGCACCCCCTCGTGGTAGACCGTGGTCACCTCGCGCCAGGTGGAGAAGCTGGTGATGCCTTGCGGCACCGCCCACCACATGCGGCCCGGCCGGGTGAAGTCCTCGCTCGGCCCGGTGTAGTAGATGCTTCCGTCGCTGGTCGGGGCGAGGCAGCACTCGATCCGCCGTACCGGCTCGGGGATGTCGAAGTGGGTGCCGTTCAGCCCGGCGATGGCGGCATCGGCGAGCTGCTGCATCCAGTCGCGGAACGCCTCCTTGCTGGCGATGGTGCGGGCCGGGTCGGCGTCGAGCGCCGCGACCGCCTCGTCCACCGTCCCGCCCGGCACGATCTTGTCGGCCACCGCGCGCATCTCGGCCTCGATGCGGGCCAGCTCCTCGAAGCCCCAGGCGTACGTCTCGTCCAGGTCCACCTTGGCGCCGAGGAAGTACTGCGAGGCCAGCTCGTACCGCTCCCGGCCGACGGCCTGCTTCTCCCGCCCGCGCGGGGCCAGCTCGTTGCGCAGGAAGTCGCCGAACGCGGCGGTCGCCTCGGTCGCGGCCTGCGCCACCCGCTCCAGGTCCCGGCGCAGCGCGCCGTCGGCGCTGGCCCGCCTGGCCAGCCCGTGGTAGAAGTCGTCGCCGTCGGGGTCGGTCCAGATGTCGCATTGCTTGGCGACCTCGACGATCTGCGCCTGCGAGCTGATGTGGCCCGCATCCGCCGCCGTGAGCAGCGTACGCCGGTACTGCTCGAGTGCCCGCGGCACCTGGCTGAGCCGGGCGACGATGTTGGCCACCGCCGGTTCGCCCTCGGTCGGCATCAGGTCGAAGACCATGCGGACGCTGTGCAGCGCGCTGGCGATCACGTTCAGCTCGCTGGTCACCTCGCCCGCGTCGTACCGGGCCAGCTCCAGGCCGAGGCGTTCCTGCATGGCCTCCTGCCCGACCCGCTCGGTCTCGCTCTCCGGCTCGATCGAGTCCAGCTCGGCCAGCGTCCGGCGGGTCAGCTCGGCCTGGGCGGCGAAGCCCTCCGGCGACAGGTCGTCGAGACGGTCGTCGTGGCCGCCGATGCCGACGGCCGTGGCGCCGATCGGGTTGAGCGCCGCCCACTCGTCGACGTAGCGGTTGGCGAGGTCATCGATTCTTCCCACGTGCTGACCCTACGCGACGCGGCAGCGGCGGCGAGCGGGGATCTCCCTTCAATCAGGGCAGGAGCCGGCGGTCCACCGGGAGCGGCGCGGCGGCCGCGGAGGCTTGAGCGCAGTGACCTGCACCACGAGGTCCGAAAATCGCGCGACTTGCGTCGTACCCCTGGACAAGAGTGCGTGGGGTGAACGTCGACCGTCGCTGGGTGCCAGCCTTCGTCCTGCTCGCGATGATCTGGGGTTCGAGCTTCCTGTTCATCAAGGTGGGCGTGCGGGAACTGCACCCGCTCTACGTGACGCTCGGCCGGCTCTCGGCCGGCGCCCTGACGCTGCTGGTCATCCTCGTCCTCACCCGGGACCGGCTGCCGCGCGACCCCAGGCTGTGGGGGCACCTCGCCGTGGTGGCGATGGTGTCGAACGCGGTGCCGTTCACCCTCTTCGGCTACGGCGAGCAGCGCGTCTCGTCGGTGCTCGCCGGCATCTGGAACGCGACCACGCCGCTGGTCGCGCTCCCGCTGTCGGCGCTGGCGTTCCGCGTGGAGAAGATGACGGGCCGGCGGGTGGCCGGCGTGGCGCTGGGCTTCCTCGGCGTCCTCGTCCTGCTCGGCGTCTGGCGCGGCGTGGGCGGCAGCGCGCTCACCGGCCAGCTCATGTGCTTCGCCGCGGCGGCGTGTTACGGCGTCGCCATTCCGTACCAGCGGCGGTTCGTCACCGCGCGGTCCGAGTCGGGGCTGGCGCTGGCCGCGACCCAGCTGCTGCTCGCCACCGCGCAGCTGGCCGTGGTCGCGCCGCTGGCCGCCGGCGCCCCGCCCGCCCCGACCAGCCTCTCGCCGGAGGTCGCCGGCAGCGTGCTGGCGCTCGGCGCGCTCGGGACCGGGGTGGCGTACGTGCTCATGTTCCGGGTGATCCGCGGCGCCGGCGCCACCACCGCCTCCACCGTCACCTACGTGATCCCGCTGTTCGCCACGCTGATCGGAGTGCTCGTGCTGGACGAGCACCTGACCTGGTACGAGCCGGTGGGCGGGCTGGTCGTGCTGGCCGGCGTGGCGATCTCCCAGGGCGCGTTCCGGTTGCCCAAGTGGCTGCGGGCGGTCGGGCCGCGGCAGGAGAGAATCGGCCCGGGCAGATGGAAGGCGGACGAGGTCAGTGTGACCGAGCCCAGCTGACCAGCTGGTCGGCGGTCCAGGTGTTGACCACCCGGTCGGGGTCCACTCCGCAGAGCGCCGCCCGTTCGCAGCCGTACCGCAGCCAGTCCAGCTGGCCCGGCGCGTGCGCGTCGCTGTCGATGGAAAACCGGCAGCCGGCCTCGACCGCCAGCCGCAGCAGCCGCTTGGGCGGGTCCAGCCGGTCCGGCCGGCAGTTGATCTCCACGGCCTTGTCCCGCTCGGCGCAGGCGGCGAAGACCGCCGCGGCGTCGAAGTCGCTGGGCGGGCGGGTCTGCCCGGCCCGGTGCCCCTTGTCGCCGCCGCCGGTCAGCCCGAGTCGGGACGCGGGCACCTTCCGTCCGGTGCAGTGGCCCAGGATGTCCAGGTGCGGGTTGGCGACCGCGGCCAGCATCCGCTCGGTCATCCGGGGGCCGGGGTCACGAAGTCCACTATGGACCGAGCCGACCACGATGTCCAGCTGGGCCAGCAGCTGCTCGTCCTGATCCAGCGATCCGTCGTCGAGGATGTCCACTTCGATGCCGGTCAGGATGCGGAATCCCTCCGGCAGCTGGGCGTTGAGCCGTTCGACATACTCCAGCTGCTGGCGCAGCCGGGCCGGGCTCAGCCCGCGGGCCACGGTCAGCCGTGGCGAGTGGTCGGTGAGCACGATGTACTCGTGCCCCAGCTCGACCGCGGCGAGCGCCATCTCCTCGATCGGTGAGCCGCCGTCGGACCAGCTGGAGTGCGTGTGGCAGTCGCCGCGCAGAGCCTTCCGCAGGGCGGCCGCTGCGGAGTCCACATCGGATTCCGCGGTGGCGTTGAGCCGGCGCAGGTAGACCGGCTCCTCACCGGCGAGTGACTCGACGACGCAGCGGGCGGTCACCTCGCCGACGCCGGGCAGTTCGGTGAGCGTGCCCGCGGCGGCGCGCACGGCGATCTCCTCGGCGGGCAGCGCGGCGAGCGCGTTGGCGGCCGAGCGGAACGCGCGTACCCGGTACGTGGCCTCGTGCGCGCGCTCCAGCAGGAAGGCGATCCGACGCAGGTCGGCTACCGGGTCCCTGGGCTCCACAGCCCCAACCTACCGGCTCCGGTTGCGGTAGGCGTCCTCGCGCAGCTCGAGGAAGGCGGCGACACCCTCGTTCCGGAAGTACCGCCACGGCCACTCGGTGAGCTGGTCGCCGATGATGTCGAACTGCTCCGCGGCCTCCCGCCAGGCGCCGGCGCAGGCGAAGGCGAACGCGAACGTGTTGTGTACGGCCGGCCATCCCGGCCGGCGCTGGAACGCCGGGTGTCGCACCGAGTGGTTGGCCGCCGCGTTCAGCTCGGCGACCACCTCAGGCTGGCTCATGTACTTCGCGTCGTCGCCGCTCGGCAGGTCCAGCCAGTACTCGATGTGCGCGTCGGCGACCAGCGCGGCGAGCGGGCTGCCGGCGGGCGACCTGGCTGCCGCCTGGCGGGCGAAGGCGAACATCTCCTCGTGGCTGCCGTACCACTTCCGGCACAGGTACTGCAGCATTGCGGTGTGCGCCCGCTGGTGCCACGGATGCTGGCGGATCGCACCGGCGAAGCGGCGCTCCACCTCGGCGCGGTCGACCTGCCGGCCCATCCCGGAGGTGACCAGGAAGCTCCACGCGGTGGCGTCCGTCGGGTCGCGCTCGACGACCTCGTCCAGGCAGTTCTCGGCCATCCTGAGCCGGCGGAAGAACTCGCGGAACTGCTCCTGCGAAGTCTGGCTGGCCAACGCGGCGCCACGTGCTTCCCAGGCCCAGTACACGCCGTGCGCGCCGCGCACGACATGCCGCTGCTGCAGGTCTTCACGCTCGACCAGCTGCGCTCGGTGATCGCGCACGAGCTGGGCCACTACTCGCGCCGGCATACCCGGCTGGGCGCGATGGCGTACCGCGGCCGGATGGCTATCGGCATGACGATCGGCCAGCTCGGGCCGCACAACGTGATCGGTTGGATCTTCAAGGCGTACGCCCGGCTGTACCTGCTGGTCGACAGCGCGGTGGTCCGGCGCCAGGAGCTGGAGGCGGACCAGGCGTCGGTCCAGGTGGCCGGCCGGGCGGCGGCGGCCGCCGCGCTGCGCGAGCTGCCGGTGCTCTCCGCCGCGTGGGACTTCTACTTCGACGCCTATGTGGCGGACGGGTGGGAGCGCGGGTACGCGCCGGACGACCTGTTCGGCGGGTTCCGGGCGATGGTCGATGCGCGCAAGGCCGAGCTGAACGAGGTGCGCGCCAGGCAGCCCGAGCGCACGGCGTCGATCTGGGACACCCATCCGCCGATCCCCGATCGCATCGCCGCGATCGCCCGTACGCCGGAGCCGGCCACCTACCGTGACGGCCGGCCGGCCGCGGTGCTGCTGCCCAACATCGTCGAGGTCGGCTGGCGGCTGCAGCAGGCGACGGTACGGTTCGGTCAGCGCACCGTCCTGCCCTGGCCCCAGTTCACCGCGGCCACCTTGACCGCGCGCCTGCAGAGCCAGGCGGACACCATTTTCCGCAGCATCGCGCGTACCGTGCACACCCAGGCGGTGAACCTCGCGATGGTCCTCGACCTGATCGCGGCCGGCCGGGCGGGCGAGATCGCCGAGCCGCTGTTTCCGGAGAACACTCGGCGGGAGGCGGCCGGACTGTTCGCCGGTCCGCTGGAGATGCTCTTCCAGCTGGCCGCGATCCGCTCCGGGGTGGCCGGGTTCCTGCACTCCTGGTCCGGTCCGGCGACGCTGGTCTGGATGCGCGACGGCGAACCGGTTGACCTGCGGCCGCTCGCCGAGCTGGCGCTGCAGCCCGACGGGCTGGCCGAGGCCTGCCGGCGGCTGGCCTACCTGGGCATCAACGTGCAGGTCGTGGGCCTGGTCGAGCAGCGCGCCAGCGCGGTCGGGGCGAGCGCGCTCGCCGCGCTCGCCAACGTGAAGGTGGACTCCGTCGAGCATGACGTCGTGGTGCTGGACAAGGGTCTGGTGCTGATCGCGAACCCGGGCACGTCAGACGGCGGCCGGCAGCGGCTGGAGCAGCGGTTGGCGCAGTCGCCGGTCATCGAGCTCGCCGCCCGGCACTGGTTCCTGCCGTACGAGGAGGTCGCCTCGGCCAGCGTGAGCCGGAAGGTGCCGCTGCGCGCGGAGCTGGTCCTGCACGACGGCCGGCGGATCCAGATGCAGGAGACCTGGGGCGGCGAGCAGCTCACCAAGGACAGCCGCGACGTGCTGCTGAAGGTGCTCGACTCGCTTCGCGTACCGTGAGATGGTGCGCACGATCGACTGGGTGGACGGGGCGGTCGAGATCATCGACCAGACCGAGCTGCCTGCGCGGACGGTCACCCGCCGGCTATCCACTGTAGACGAACTGGTCGCCGCTATCCGGGCGCTCGCGGTGCGCGGCGCCCCCGCGCTCGGCGTGGCGGGCGCGCTCGGCGTGGCCCTCGCCGCCCGGCAGTACCGGGACGCGGCGCTGGCCGGCGCCGTGCACCGGCTGGAGACCGCCCGCCCCACGGCCGTCAACCTGGCCCGCGGTGTCCGGCGGGCGGCGGCACGGCTGGCCGACGGCCCGGATGCCGTGCTGGCCGAGGCGCTCGCGGTGCGCGACGAGGAGATCGCGTCGTCGGCGGCGATGGCCGCCCGCGGTGCCGACCTGGTCACCGAGTTGTGCGGCCCGGCGCCGCGCCTGCTCACCCACTGCAACACCGGCGGACTGGCCACTGTGGTCGGCGGCACCGCGCTGGGCGTGATCGCGGAGCTGCACCGCCGGGGGGCACTGGGTGGGGTGGTGGCCAGCGAGACCCGGCCGCTGTTGCAGGGCGCCCGGCTGACCGCGTGGGAGCTGGGCCAGCTCGGCGTGGCGTACCAGGTGGCGGTGGACGGCGCGGGGCCGTTCCTGATGGCGCGGGGCATGGTGGACGCGGTGATCGTGGGCGCGGACCGGATCTGCGCCAACGGTGACGTCGTCAACAAGGTCGGCACGTACGCGCACGCCCTGGGTGCCCAGCGGGCCGGCATCCCGTTCCTCGTCGTGGCACCGGAGTCTACTGTGGACGCCAGTACGCCGACCGGCGGCGACGTGGAGATCGAGGACCGGCCCGCGGATGAGGTGTTCGCCTTCGGGGGCCGGCGGGTCGTCCCGGACGGCGCTGCCGCAATCAACCCGGCTTTCGACATCACCCCGCACGACCTGGTCACCGCCATCGTCACGGACCGCCGCACCCTGCGCCCGCCGTACTGATCCCGCCGATCATGACGTTGGCGGCACAACGCGTGCGTGCTGTCGCTCGCCGCCCGCGCCGTCGCCGCCACCCTCCTGATGATCAACGGGCGGGGCGGACGGCGGTCACCGTACGCCGGTCGGCGGCGACGGCGGTGATCCAGCCGCCGCCGCGGCCCAGCCGCAGCAGCGCGTCCTGGCGCGCCGGCAGCTCCAGGGTCGGGCCCGGTGCCGGGGGCCATTCGGTCCGCGCCGCATGGCCGGCCGCCAGCCAGGGTCGCAGCGCCGCGATCGGGTCGGCTCCGGCGGGGGCGGTGCCGGTGGCGGTGCCGCCGGTGAGGGCGGTCCGGGCCTCGGTCAGGGACGCCATGACGGCGTCGAGCGCCGGCACCACCGCGGCCGCGTTGCCGCCGCACATCGCCGCGGTCAGCGCGGGCCGGCTGGCCGCGACGCGTGTCCCGTCCCGGAACGACCCGGCGCCGAGGGTCAGGGCCAGCGGATCCGCCGCGGCGGTGGCGGCCAGGGCCGAGGCGAGCAGGTGCGGGACGTGACTGACCAGGGCCACCGCCTGGTCGTGCTCCGCGGCGGTCGCCGGCACCACGCGGGCGCCGAGGCCGGTGACCAGCGCCGCCACGTCCAGCCAGTCGGCGAGCGTGGTGACCGGGTCGTCAGCGGGATCCAGGCACAGCACCCAGGCGCACCCACGGAACAGCTCCGCGTCGGCCGCCGCGAAGCCGGAGGTCTCCCGGCCGGCCATCGGATGGCCGCCGACGAAGCCGGCCAGCCGGCTGTGCGGTCCGTGCAGCCGGGCGGCCACCAGGTCCCGGACCGGACCCTTGACCGAGGTGACGTCGGTTACCAGCCCGGAGTACCCGATCGCCACCAGCTCGTCGAGCACGTCCCCGACCGCCGGCAGCGGCACCGCCACCGCGACCAGCTCGGCGCCGGACGCCGCGTCGCGCACCGTGCTCGTGACCTGCCAGCGCGCGCCGGCGGGCGCCCGGGCGGCGGCCGTGCGGGCGGTGGCCCGGGTGGCCGGGTCGGCGTCGTAGCCGAGCACCTGGTGACCGGAGGCGGCCAGCGCGCGCAGCAGCGAGCCGCCGATGAGCCCGAGGCCGATCACCGCGATGTCCACGCTGGGCAGTCTAGGGAGCCGCCGGGCAGCCGTGATTCGCCTGCCACGTGGCGACCGCGGACTTGGGGGAGCGCATCGTGCCCGCCCGCCAGGCGTCCAGGTAGGTGTACGGCCAGATCACGCCGCGGCGGTTCCACCAGTCGCCGGTCTTGGCGCACGGCGGGGAGATGCCGAAGTGCAGGTGGCAGGCGCTGGAGTTGCCGGTGGACCCGACCCTGCCGAACTGCTGGCCGGCCCGCACCCTGACTCCCGGCCTGATCCCGGCGAGGACCGCGCTGAGATGGGCACCGTAGTAGCGCACCCCGTCGTCGCCGAGGATCGAGACGGAGATCCCGCCGCGCAGTGCCGGGTTGTCGGTTGCCTTGTCGTACTTGTCGACCAGGCTGACCTCCAGCACCACGCCGTCGGTCGCGGCCCGCGCCGGCAGCCCGCACTTGGCGATGATGTCCGTCGCCGGGTAGTCGTGGTGGGTGCGGGCGTAGGAGAACGGCTTGCCGCCCACCGGGAACACGTACTTGTACCTGGCGGCCTTCGGGCTCTTCGACTTCGCCGGCGACGTGCTGGCGCTCGGGGTCGGCGGCACCGCCGGCGCGGCCGACGGCGACGCCAGGCCGCTGGGGGTGGCCGCCGGTGGCGGCGTCTCCCACGAGCCCGCCACCTCCCGGGTAGCGGTCCCGCAGGCGGCCGTGGCGACGGCGACCGCGGCGAACGTGGCGGCGAGCGAGACGCGGAGCCGGCGATAGTCCACCCGGACATACTGGCAAAGGCACGCCGATCTCGCGCTCCCGGCCGGTCGGGCCGCGGCCTGTCTGTCGTCGCCGCCGTTCCCGCCGCGGATCGGGGTACGCTGCGCGTATCGGTCGAGTCCCGGAGGTGTCATGGCAGACCGGATGCAGGCGCCCTCGGGGTTGTTCCCCTCCGGCCCGGTCTGTTATACACATCACCGAGCCCACCAGA
>JADGHA010000130.1 GCA_019689695.1 Micromonosporaceae bacterium
GCTGGAGCGGGAGAAGCGCCAGGACAGCTCGCGCCGCGGGATCTCGACCGAGCGCTTCACCACCAGGTAGTCCCCCACGACCCCAACCTATCCACTAAGGGGAGGCCGATTCGGGGCCGGGCCAGAGTGATCGGGTTTACGGGCATCCGCGGCCAGGGCACGCCACCGGGGTTGAAATGGTGCATCCCGGACCGATCCGCCGTGTGGTCATGTTTGCCTCGGCCGTTTTGTCTATCGTTGTCGTAACGGAGTGTCCGGGCTGGCCGATCGGTCTACCCGGGCTCGGCCCCAGGTCCGCGCCAACCCACCCTTTTGCTGCTCTAGCGGGGCCGGGCGGCTCCGGCGAACCGAGTCCTCGGTCATCCGGCTCGGCCAACCGCCCGGAATCCCGGTGGCACCTCTAGCCAGCGGGCGATGACCAGATGACACAGCGTATGCGCCGCATGGTCGTGACGGGTCCGGCGAGCGACCTGCTCTGCCTCGACCTATGCTCCTAAATCCGTTTAAATCAGAGTTGAATGTCCTTGAATGCGAAGTATCCGGTCTAAGCACGCTAGGAGCGGACGAAGCGGACCCTTACCCTGGGTGAATGCAACTGATCGACAACGATGTCACCAGGCGTGCCCTGGCGTGGGCGACACGGTTGCCCCGCCTCAAGCGGCGCGCCCTGGTGCTAGCGATGCTGATCGTGTGCCTGGGCGCCGCACCGATCGCCCTCGGTGACCTCGACGGCGCCCAGACGGCGGCGCGGACCACCGCGGCGGAGTCGTCCCTGGGGTCCGAGGCCGTGTCCCGCTCCGACGAGGCCGCCTCCCGGTCACGGACCCGAACCGCGCCCGCCGCAGCGCCCTCCACCACCCAACACACGCCGGGGCGGCAGCCGGAGGCGTCCCGGCCCACGGCGGCCAAGTCCAAGGCGCCGCTGCCCGTGAACCCGCCGCCCGCGGCCGGGCTCACCCAGACCCAGATGAACCACGCCAAGACCATCGTCGTGGTCGGCAAGCAGATGAAGCTGCCCGAACGGGCGTACGTGATCGCGGTGGCCACCGCCATGCAGGAGACCAACCTGTACAACCTCGCCAACCCGGGGCTGCCGGCATCCCTCCAGATCCCCAATGACGGGATCGGCTACGACCACGACTCGGTCGGGCTGTTCCAGCAGCGGCCGGCCTCCGGCTGGGGCAGCGTATCGGAGCTGATGAACCCGGCTGTCGCGGCGCGCAAGTTCTACCAGGCGCTGGTCCGGATCCCGGGCTGGGACAAGCTGCCGCTGACCGTGGCCGCGCAGTTGGTGCAGGGTTCCGCATTCCCCACCGCATATGCCAAGCACCAGACCCGCGCCGAGATCGTGGTGAGCCGCCTGCGCGACTACTAGTTGCTAGTGGCTACTGGCGGCCGCCAGTACTCGTGGCTACTGGCACCCGCCAGGGGCCTTCAGGCTCGACGGGAGATCGCCGTCGGCGTACCGAACGTGCCGCAATCGGCGGCGCGACCAGGAGTACCGGGTATATCGTTCACGGTATGGCAGAGGATGACCTGCCGCTCCTGCCCGGCTTCCGGGAGATGGCCCAGCGGCGACGTGAGCTGCTGGCGGAGCTGGTGGCGCGCCGGCGGGCGGCCGGGCTGTCGCAGAGCCAGGTCGCCGAGCGCATGGGCACCTCCCAGCCGGCCGTCGCGCGGCTGGAGGCGGGCGACGTGGACGCGCGGATGTCCACCGTGCAGCGTTACGCCGCGGCGCTCGGCCAGCACGTGGAGCTGCGGCTGTACCCGACCGATGAGCAGAGGCAGGAGTGACCCGGCAATGGATGTGCGGCTGAGCCAGGATCCGTTCCGGTGGCACACACCGCCCGAACGCCCGCCGCAACCGTGGCACACCCCGCCGGGGCCGCCGCCGGGACCCGAAGGGCTGCCACCGTGGCTGGAGGAGCGGCTGTTCGACCGGCGCATCGTCATGATCCGTGGCCAGCTCACCGGACCCGCCGCCACCCAGGCGGCGGCCACGCTGCTCACCCTGGACGCGATGGGCGCCGACCCGGTCGAGCTGCACGTGGCGGCCCCGGACGGCGAGCTCACCGCGGCCTTCGCCATGGTCGACGCGCTGGACGCGATGCGGGCCGAGGTCCGCGCGGTGGTCACCGCGGAGGCCGGCGGCGCGGTGCTGGCGGTACTGGCGGCGGCGAAGCGCCGGCTGGCGTACCGGCACGCGCGGATCCGGATCGCCGAGCCGCGCGCGGCCGCCGTGGCCGGCACGGCGGACGAGGTCGCCAAGGCGGCCGGGCAGTACCTGCGGGAGCTGGAGGAGCTGGCGCTGCGCATCGTCGCCGTCACCGGGCAGCCGCGCAGCCGGGTGGAGGACGACATGTCCGCCGGGCGCATCCTGACCGCGGTCGAGGCGCAGGAGTACGGGCTGGTCGATGAGGTGGTGGGCGGCCGGCCGGACGCGGTTTGACCGGTTGCGGGGTATGCCTAGGCTCTACCCATGGAGATCAGTGGCATCATCACCGCGCTCATCGTCGGCCTGATCATCGGTGCGCTGGGGCGCCTCGTGGTGCCCGGGAAGCAGAACATCTCGATCCTGTGGACACTCGCGATCGGCATCGTCGCGGCGCTGCTGGGCACCCTGCTGGCCAGCGCGATCGGGGTCGCCGACACCCGCGGCATCGACTGGATCGAGCTGATCCTGCAGATCGGCCTCGCCGCCGCCGGAGTCGTCCTGGTGGAGAGCGCCACCACCAAAAGGGCGATCCGCCGGTGACGACCACCGGCCGGTAACGAATTGGCCGCAGCCTGAGCACTGGCTGTGAGACCGTAGCCGCCCCCGGCCGGCGCCCCCTAGCATGCGCCGTATGCGTCGACGCGTGCTGCTCGTGCCTGCGGTGACCGTCCTGCTCGCGGCCCTGGCCGGGTGCAGCGGCGACAAGAAGCAACCAGCCGGCGACCTGCCGGCCGGGGACGAACTGGTGCGCTCGGCCGCCGAGGCGATGCGCTCGGTGCGGACCGCGCACTTCGAGATCACCTCCGACGGCACGGTGGCCGGAATCCCCCTGCGCAAGGCGACCGGCGCGATCACCGCGACCGGGGACGCCGAGGGCAGCGCGCAGATCGACCAGTCCGGTCCGCTCGCCGAACTGTCCTTTGTGGTCAAAGGACAGACGTTGTATGTCAAGGCGGTGACCGGGGGCTGGCAGAAGGTCCCGCTCGCGCTGGCGTCCAGTGTGTACGATCCGTCGAAGATTCTGAGCCCGGACCAGGGAGTGGCGAATGTGCTCGCCACCGCGACCGGCGCGAAGACCGAGGCACGCGAGCAGATCCGCGGCGCGGACGCGTACCGGGTGAAGGCCACCTTCTCCGGCGAGGCGCTCAGCAGGCTCGTGCCCGGCATCGACGCGGACGTGCCGGGCCAGGTCTGGATCGGTGCCGACCGCCACGTGCTGCACCAGGGGAAGTTCCGCGTCCCGGCCGAGGGCGGGGGCGATCCGGCCACCGTCACCGTCACGTTCTCCGACTTCGACGCGCCCGTGACCGTCGATGAGCCGTAGCCGCCTGGCGGTCAGCGCCGGGGGCGCGGCCGTGCTGCTCGCGGCCCTCGACGCGTACGTCGTGGTCACCCTGCTCATCGAGATCGTGCAGGACCTGGCGATCCCGGTGAACCACCTGGAGCGGGCCACCCCGCTGGTCACCGGCTACCTGCTCGGGTACGTGGCCGGCATGCCGCTGCTCGGCGGGCTGTCCGACCGGTACGGCCGCCGGCCGGTGGTGCACGCGTGCCTGGCCGGGTTCGCCGCCGGCTCGGCGCTCACCGCGCTGGGTACGTCGCTGCCGCTGGTGGTGGCCGGCCGGGCGGTGCAGGGGCTGGCCGGCGGCGCGCTGCTGCCGGTGACGCTGGCCCTGGCGGCCGACCTGTACGCCGACCGGTCCCGGCCGGTCGCGCTCGGTGCGCTGGGCGCGGCACAGGAGGCGGGCAGTGTGCTCGGTCCGCTGTACGGGGCACGCCTGGCGGCGCTGATCGGCTGGCGCGGCGTGTTCTGGGTGAACCTGCCGCTCGCCGCGCTCGCCGCCGTGGCGCTGCACCGGGCGCTGCCCACGCGGGCCAAACCGGTCGCGCACCCGGCGGGGATGACGGGAGCGAAGGACCTGGCTTCCGGCGGACTGCTCGCGGTGGCGCTCGGTCTGCTCGTGGTCGGCCTGTACAACCCGGATCCCGAGCGCGGTGTACTGCCGCCCTGGGGGCCGGCGACGGTGGCCGGTGGCACGGCGCTCTTCGCCGTGTTCCTGTTCTGGCGCGGGCGGGAGGCGACGCCGCCGTTCGTCGCCACGCTCGGCGCGAGCCTGCTCGCCGGGGCCGCCCTGATGGTGACCCTGGTTGATGTGCAGCTGATGGCCCAGACCCTGCTCGGCAAGAGCTCGGTCGGGGGAGCGTGGCTGCTGACCCGGTTCCTGGTCGCGCTGCCCGTCGGCGCGGTGCTCGGTGGGCTGCTGGTGCCGCGGTTCGGCCCGCGCTGGGTGGGCGCCGCGGGGCTCGCGCTCGCCGCCGCGGCGTACGCCATGGTGTCCCGCTGGCCGGTGGACGTCCTCGCCGCGCGGTACCCGCTGGGGCTGCCCCGCTTCGACACCGACCTGGTCGTGGCCGGCCTCGGGCTGGGCCTGGCGATCGCGCCGCTGTCGGTGGCGGTGCTGCGCGCGGTGCCGGCGGCCCGGCACGGCGCCGCCTCGGCGGCCGTCGTGGTGGCCCGGATGATGGGGATGCTGCTCGGCGTGGCGGCGCTGTCGGCGTGGGGGCTGCACCGGTTCCAGTCCCTCACCGCCGATCTGGACACCCCGCTGCCGTTCGGCGTCCCGCCGGACGAGTACCGGCAGCGCCTGGCGGCGTACACGGAAGCGGTGCGCGCCGCGCTGCACACCGAGTATTCGGAGATCTTCCTGGTCACTGCGGTGCTCTGCGCGGTCGGCGCGGTGGCCGCGCTGGCAATCGGCGGCCGCGCGCCGGTGCCGGACCGTGCGGCCGCAGAGCAGCCGGCCGGCGAACCGGTCGCCCGCACATAGGATGTTGCCGTGACTGTCGATGTGTTCGACGACCGGGTGTGCCGGCTGGGTGAGGGTCCGTGCTACGACGAACGGACCGGCCGGGTGTGGTGGGTGGACATTCTCTCCTCGCGGCAGCTGTGGCGTGACGTGCGCACCGGGGAGACCGGCGAGCTGCCGACCACCGGGCACGTCGGCGCGGCCGTGCTGCGGGAGGGCGGCGGCTTCGTGCTCTGCCTACCGGACGGGCCGGTGCTGGCCGACCCCGATCGCGTCATCACCCCGCTGGGCGGCTACGCCGAGGCGGACCTGGAGGCGGAGATCCCGCACCACGACACCGCCATCCGGTCCAACGACGCCAAGGCCGACCAGGCCGGCCGGCTCTGGCTGGGCACCATGGCGTACGACGAGTCGCCCGGGGCCGGCGCGCTGTACCGGCTCGCCCCGCGGGCGGCGCGGCCGGAGCTGGTGCTGGCCGGAGTGACCATCAGCAACGGGCTGGCCTGGTCGCCGGACGACAGCCTGATGTACTACGTGGACACTCCCACCGGCCGGGTGGATGTGTTCGACTACGACCTGGCCACCGGCGAGCCGAGGTACCGGCGGCCGTTCGTGGAGATCGACAAGGCAGCCGGCTCCCCGGACGGGATCTGCACCGACGCCGAGGGTGCGGTCTGGGTCGCGCTCTGGGGCGGCGGGGCGGTCCGCCGGTACCTGCCCGGCGGCCGGCTGGACCGGGTCGTCGAGGTCGGCACCCCGAACGTCACCTCGTGTGCGTTCGCCGCGTCCGCCGGCGGGGACGCCCTCGACCTGTTGGTCATCACCACGGCCACCGAAGGCACCGGCGGGGACCCGGCAGCCGGGCGCACCTACGCCTACCGGCCCGAGGACGTGGTCGGCCTGCCCGTCGGCCGGTACGGGTCCTAGCCGTTCTCCGGCGGGCGGGCGCGTCGGGCGCGGGCGCGTAGGCCGAACCCGATCGACACCAGCCCGGCCACGCCGACGGCCGGCCCGACCACGGCCCACACGGTCTTGCCGCTCATCACGCTGTCGCTGAGGTACCCGAGCCCCTGCAGGGTCCACACCGCGCCGAGCACCACGCCGAGCAGGCCGAGCACGAGCGGCAGCCACCCTTTCACGTGCCGGACGCTACCAGCGGTCGTGCACCAGGGGACGGATCAGCTCGTCGTAGACCTCGGCGATGACCGCGTGCGCCTGCGCCGGCAGCGGGGGCAGGTCGCCGGCTGCCGCGTTCTCCCGCGCCTGCCGGGGGTTGCGGGCGCCGGGGATGACCACGCTGACCCCCGGTTGGTCGAGTACGTAGCGCAGCGCGAACTGGGCCATCGTCCAGCCCTCGGGCACCAGCGGGGCGAGCCGGCGCACCGCGGCCAGCCCGGTGCGGAAGTCCACACCGGAGAAGGTCTCGCCGACGTCGAACGCCTCGCCGTTGCGGTTGAAGGTGCGGTGGTCGTCGGCGGCGAACGTGGTCTGCTCGTCGTACCGGCCGGAGAGCAGCCCGCTGGCCAGCGGCACCCGGGCGATGATGCCGACCCCGGCGGCTCGCGCGGCCGGCAGCACCGCCTCCAACGGCTTGTGCCGCAAGGCGTTCAGGATGATCTGCACGCTCGCCACGCCCGGCCGGGTGATCGCGGCCAGCGCCTGCTCGCACGTCTCGACGCTGACCCCGTACGCCGCGATGCGCCCCTCGGCGACCAGCGTGTCCAGCGCGGTGAAGACCGCGTCGCTGTGGAACACCGGCGTGGGTGGGCAGTGCAGCTGCACCAGGTCCAGGGTGTCCACGCCGAGGTTGGCCCGGGAGCGGTCGGTCCAGGCCCGGAAGTTGTCCACGTTGTACGCGGACGGCTCCTGCGGCACCCGACGTCCCATCTTGGTCGCCACGGTCAGGCCCGGCACCGGGCGCGCGCGCAGGAACTGCCCGATCAGGCGCTCGCTGCGGCCGTCGCCGTAGACGTCGGCGGTGTCGATGAAGGTGACGCCGGCCTCGACGGCGGCGGCGAGGGTGTCGAGCGCGTCCTGCTCGTCGACCGTGCCCCAGTCCGCGCCGAGCTGCCACGCGCCCAGGCCGACCACGGAGACGTCCCGGCCCAGCCGGGCCATCCTGCGCTGCTCCACAGCCGGAGCATAGTATGAGCGCTAACAAGACGTACGTACGGCTTGCTGGAGGCGAGGATGTGGGATCCGGGGCTTTACCTGCGGTACGGCGACGAGCGTGGCCGGCCCTTCGCCGACCTGCTGGCGCGGGTGGGCGCGACCGAGCCGCGGGCCGTCGTCGACCTCGGCTGCGGACCGGGCACCCTGACCGCGACGCTGCCCCGGCGCTGGCCACGGGCCCGGGTGGAGGGCCTGGACTCCTCGCCGGAGATGGTCGCGCGGGCCCGCGAGCTGGTCCCCGGCGTGCGGTTCACCGCCGGGGACGTGCGGGACTGGTCGCCCGCGCCGGACGTGGACGTGGTGGTCGGCAACGCCGTCCTGCAGTGGGTACCGGGCCACGAGGAGCTGCTCGTGCGCTGGGCCGGCCAGCTGGCGGCGGGCGCCTGGCTGGCGTTCCAGGTGCCGGGAAACTTCGACGCGCCCTCGCACCGGGCGCTGCGGGCGGTCGCCGCCGACCCGCGCTGGCCGGAGGCGCTCGCCGGGGCGGTGGCCCCGCGCACGGTGCCCGACCCCGAGCAGTACGCCCAGCTGCTGATCCGCGCCGGCTGCACGGTGGATGCCTGGGAGACCACCTACCTGCACCTGTTGCCGGTGGTCGACGCCACCCACCCCGTCCTGTCCTGGATGGAGGGCACGGCGCTGCGGCCGGTCCGGCAGGTCCTGGCCGCCGATGAGTGGGCCGAGTTCCGCCAGCGGCTGGGCGAGCGGCTGGCGCAGGCCTACCCGGTCGCGGGTGACCTGGTCTACTTCCCGTTCCGGCGCATCTTCGTGGTGGCCAGAGTGCAGTAGTGTCGCCAGGATGACCGACCTGGACGAGTTCATCGCCGGACTGCCCAAAGTAGAGCTTCACGTGCACCATGTCGGGTCGGCGCTGCCGCGGATCGTGGCCGAGCTGGCCGCCCGGCACGCCGGCTCCACGCCGGTGCCGACCGACGTGGACGCGCTCGCGGAGTACTTCACCTTCCGGGACTTCGCGCACTTCATCGAGGTCTACCTCAGCGTGGTGGATCTCATCCGGGACGAAGAGGACGTGCGCATCCTCACCTACGAGGTGGCCCGGGAGCTGGCCCGGCAGAACGTCCGCTACGCCGAGCTGACCGTGACCCCGTACTCCCACGTGAAGCGGGGCATCCCGGCACCGGCGTTCTGCGAGGCGATCGAGGACGCCCGGGCCCGCGCAGCGGACGAGCTGGGCATCGAGCTGCGGTGGTGCTTTGACATCCCGGGGGAGGCCGGCGTGCCGGCCGCCGAGGAGACGCTGCGGATCGCGCTGGACGAGCGGCCGGAAGGGTTGGTCAGCTTCGGGCTCGCCGGACCGGAGATCGGTGTTCCGCGGCCACCGTTCAAGCCGTACTTCGACAAGGCCCGGGCGGCCGGCTTGCACTCGGTGCCGCACGCGGGGGAGACCACCGGCCCGCAGACCATCTGGGATGCGATCCGGGAGCTGCACGCCGAGCGGATCGGGCATGGCATCTCCTGTGTGCGCGACCCGCAGCTGGTGGCGTACCTGGCCGAGCGGCGCATCCCGCTGGAGATCTCGCCCACGTCCAATGTGCGCACCCGGGCGGTGGCGTCCCTTGCGGAGCACCCGCTGCCCGCGCTGGTCGAGGCCGGCGTGCTGGTGACCATCAACTCCGACGACCCGCCGATGTTCGGCACCACGCTCAACCAGGAGTACGCGATCGCAGCGCGCCTGCTCGGGCTGGATCGGGCCGGCGTGGCGGACCTGGCCCGCGCCGGTGTGGACGCCTCGTTCCTGCCCGCCCCGGAGAAGGCCCGGCTACGCGCCGAGATCGACGCCTACCTGGCCGCCTCCTGACCGCTCACCGCACGGTCCAGCTCTGGTGCCGGACCTGCGCCGGGCGTTGCAGCACCAGCAGCGGGTAACCGCCGAAGCGGGACACCCCGACGCCGACCACCAGCGGGCCGCCGGGGGCGTCCACCGCGGCCAGCGAGAAGCCGTACGCGGTGCGGCCGACCCGCCAGCACTGGCCGGCGGCCGGCAGAGACGGGCAGGGCTGCTGCACCAGCGGCGCGCCGGGCACCGCCCGGCCACCCCTGGGCACCACGCACTTGCCCGTGGCCCGCGACTGCAGCAGGTAGCTGCCGTCGTCGGCGGGCTGCAGCTGCCAGTCCTGGTTGGCGGCGCCGGTGCCCGGCTGCAGCACCAGGGGTGCGCCGGCGCCGGCGCGGGCGGCGTACAGGGTGGCCGCCTGACCGGTCAACGCGTTGCCGAGGGTGAACCATGTGCCGGGCGATGGGAGCTGCGCGTCGCGGGTGCGCGCGGTGGCGACCTCGGTGTACGGGCCGGCGGCGGTGACGACCTGCAGGCGATAGGCGGTCCCGGGGCGCAGGCCGATCACCCGCGCCGCGGTCGCCGTGGTCCTGCCCACCAGGGTGCCGTCCACCAGCACGCCGTATTCGGTGCCGAGCCCGGCCTGCGGCCAGGTGAGGCGCACGGTCGTGCTGGAGGTCGCCACGATCCGCAGCGGACCGGGCGGTCGGTCTCGTATCCCCATCTCCGAGGCCACGAGACGCTCCTGAATCG
>JADGHA010000131.1 GCA_019689695.1 Micromonosporaceae bacterium
CGGCCCGTCGGCGCGGACCCCCCGGTCGTGCTCGCCGGCGGCCTGCGCACCGGCGGCACCGCACTCGCCAGCGAGCTGCGCGCCCGGCTGGCGGAGCTGTGGCCCGAGGCGCCGACCGCGACGGCCGGCGACGGCGCCGCGGCGGCCGCCTGGCTGGCCGCCCGGCCGCTGCCCGGCGTCGACGCCGCCGCCCTGCACGCCCGCCTGGTCCGGGGGGCGGATGCCGGCGGGTGACACCGGTCAGCACGACCCGGCGCGGGCGGGTGACACCGGGTCAGCGCGACCCGGCGCGGGCCGCTGAGCCCGGGTCAGGTGACCGGGACGTCGCGCCGGCGGAAGCCGGCGAAGCCGGCGACGGCCAGCGCCGCGGCGACCGCGACCAGCCAGGCCAGGGGCGTCACGGCCAGCGGCGCGGCCGGAACCTTCGGGATGTGCGTGAACGGCGAGACGTCCAGCGCCCACTGGCTCAGCTGGAGGATCGCGCCGATCTGCCCGAGGAGCACGCAGGCGGCGAGCGCGGCCCAGGCCGCCGGCGCGAGCCGGGGCAGCAGGCCGAACAGCCCGACCGCGAGCGCGCCCAGCACCCACACCGCGGGCAGCTGCACCATCGCCGCACCGGTGACCCGGGGCAGCTGGCCCGCCACGTCGTGCACGCTCAGCCCGTACGTGAGGCCGGCCGCCACCCCGGCCACGGCCAGCCCGAGCGCCGGTCCCAGGGCGGCGAAGGCGGCATGGCTCGCCGTCCAGCTGGTGCGCGTGACGGCGGTGGCGAGCACCGGCTCACTGCGCAGCGCCGCCTCCTCGGTGCGCATCTTCAGCGCCGCCTGGATCGCGTACCCGGAGGCGGCGAGCGCGACGAGGCTCATCACCCCGGCGAGGTAGCTGTCGGTGAAGGAGCCGGCCCCGCCGAGCCGGTCCATGATGTCGCTGACCTGCTTGCTGTCCTCGGCAGCGGTGCGCGCGTAGTCGACGGTGCCGCCGAGCACCACGCCGAGCACGGCCAGGCCCACGGCCCAGCCGAGCAGCGCGGCGCGGTGGAGCCGCCAGGCGAGCGCGAGCGGGGTGCGCAGCGTCGGCGCCGCGGCAGCCGGGCCGGGCCGGGTCGGTAGGAGGCCGGCACCGAGGTCCCGCCGGGCGGACAGCGGGTAGGCCACCGCGGCCAGGGCCGCCGTGGCACCGGCGGCGAGCCCGAGCACCCACCAGCGCTCGCCGGCGAAGGCCCGGATGTGCTGCACCCAGCCGATCGGCGACAGCCAGTGCAGGACGTTGCCGTCGCCGGCGTCGCCAGCCAGGCGTAGCACGAAGGCGATGCCGAGCACGCTCAGCCCGATGCCGCGCGCACCGCCCGCGCTCTCGGTCAGCTGCGCCGCGACCGCGCCGACCATCGCAAACACCCAGCCGCAGGCGGCGAAGGCCAGCCCGAACGCCACCGCGCCACCGGCCGGCAGGTCCTGGCCGAGCAGGCCGAGCGTGACCAGGAGGCCGAGCACCAGGTCGGCGCCGCAGGTGACCACCAGCGCCGCGGTGAGCCCGGCGTGCCGGCCCAGCACCGCGGCGCCGAGCAGCTCGCGCCGGCCGGCCTCCTCCTCGGTACGGGTGTGCCGGATCACCGTGAGCACGCTGATCAGCCCGACGATGACGAACAGCATGCCGCTGCGCTGCGCAGTCAGCGCGCCGAGGCTGCTACCGAACAGCGGGCCGAGCAGCGCGACGTACGACGGGTCGCTGGCGCTGCCGGCCGCGTACGCCTGGCGGTCCGCGGCGGTCGGGTACAGCTCGGCGATGGACGCCGCGTAGGTCATCGGCAGCACGGCCAGCACGACGATCCACAAGGGAAGAAGCAGCCGGTCCCGGCGCAACGCCAGCCGGACCAGCTTGCCGGTGCCGGTCACGACCGCACCCCTTCGTAGTGGCGCAGGAACAGCTCCTCCAGGGTCGGGGGCTGGCTGACCAGGCTGCGGACGCCGAACTTGGTCAGGTAGCGCAGGGTGTCGTCCAGCGCCTTGGCGTCCACATCGAACCGGACGTGGCCGCGGTCGATCTTCACGTCGTGCACGCCGGGCAGCTCCGCCAGCCCGTCCGGGGTGGCCGCCAGCTCCACGTCGATCGAGGTGCGGTGCAGGTGGCGCAGCTCGTCGAGGGTCCCGCTCTCCACGGCTCGCCCATTGCGGATGATGGTCACCCGGTCGCACAACGCCTCCACCTCGGCGAGGATGTGGCTGGACAGCAGGACGGTGCGCCCGTTGCGCTTGTCCTCCGCGATGCACGCCCGGAAGGTCTCCTCCATCAGCGGGTCCAGCCCGGAGGTCGGCTCGTCCAGGATGAGCAGCTCCACATCGGACGCCAGCGCCGCGACCAGCCCGACCTTCTGGCGGTTCCCCTTGGAGTACGCCCGGCCCTTCTTGCGCGGGTCGAGCTCGAAGCGCTCCAGCAGCTCGGCCTTGCGCTTCTGGTTGAGCCCACCCCGCAGCCGGCCGAGCAGGTCGATCACCTCGCCGCCGGACAGGTTGGGCCACAACGTCACGTCGCCCGGCACGTACGCCAGCCGGCGGTGCAGCGCCACCGCGTCCCGCCACGGGTCGCCGCCGAGCAGCCGGGCTGTGCCGGCGTCGGCGCGGAGCAGGCCGAGCAGGATCCGGATCGTGGTGGATTTGCCGGAACCGTTCGGCCCGAGGAAGCCGTGCACCTCTCCGGTGCGTACGGTCAGGTCAAGACCGTCGAGGGCACGGGTCCGGCCGAACGTCTTGACCAGCCCCGACACGGCAATGGCGTCATCCATGCTTCAGAAGTTACAGTAGTTTCACAAATTTGTGAATGCTGGGGGGTGTGAGGTGCGAGACGAGGAGGCGGTACGGCGCTTCGTGGAGCAGATGGCCGCGCAGCTAGCCGAGTGGGGGTTCCCCCGGATGGCCGGTCGGGTGGTCATGGCGCTGACGGTCGCGGACGAGGAGGCGCTGACCGCCGCCGAACTCGGCGAGCGGCTCGGGGTCAGCCCGGCGGCGATCTCGGGTGCCCTGCGCTACCTCACCCAGCTGCACATGGTCGTCCGCGAGCCGGTACCGGGCTCGCGGCGCGACCGGTACCGGATGCCCGGCGACGTCTGGTACGAGGTGGGCCTCGGCGAGGTGCCGATGTTCAAGACCCTCGCCCAGCTGGCCGAGGATGGGGTGGCGGCACTCGGCGGCACCGGCACCCCGGCCGGTGCGCGGGTCGCCCGGATGCGCGAGTTCTACCAGTTCATGCAGAACGAGCTGCCGGCTCTGCTGGAGCGGTGGAAGGCCGAGCACCCCGACTGACACCCGCCACCGCCACCGGCGCGCCGGCTTCCGCGGCGGCGTACGCGGCGAGGATGACCGCGACCACCCGCAGGCCGTGAGAGGCGTCGACCGCGGGCGCGGACTCCCCCCTCACGCAGGCGGCGAAGGCGGCGAGCTGGGCGGCGAACGCGTTCGGAATGTCCTGCGGTGCCGGCTCGTGGAGCAGCCTCGCCCGGCCATCGACGTGCAGGACGGTTCCACTGTGCGGGGAGACGACGAGCGACCCCCGCTCGCCCACGATGCGCAGCCGGTCGTGGGCCGGCGGCGCACCCGTGCTGGTGACCTCGATGTGCGCGCCGCGGCCGTCGGCCAGCTCCAGCCGGACCAGCGCGTCCGTCTCCACCGCCGACCCGGCCGGGACCACCAGGCTCGCCGCGACCTGGCGCGGTTCGCCACCCATCAGCCACAGCGCCCGGTCCACACTGTGCGCGCCGATGTTCATCAGCACGCCACCGCCGGCCAGCCGCGGGTCGAAGAACCAGGCGGGGCGGGAGCCGGCACGGTAGTCGGTGGACCGCGAGTCGGCGTAGGACAGCGGGCGGCCGATCTCGCCCGCGTCGATGGCCTGCCGGGCGGCGAGCTTCTCCGGCAGGAAGTGCTGGATGTGCCCCACGACCAGCCGGACGCCGGCGGACGCGCAGGCCGCGGCCATCCGCTCGCAGTCGGCGACCGTGGTCGCCATCGGCTTCTCGACCAGCACGTGCCGGCCGCGGTCCGCGGCGTCGCAGACGATGTCCGCGTGCAGGGCGTGCGGCGTGTTCACCACGACGGCGTCGACGATGCCGGCGTCGAGCAGCGTCCGGTGGTCGGCGAAGGCCCGGGCGCCGCAGCGGGCGGCGACGCGCTGGGCGAGCTGCGGCGCGCTGTCGCAGACCGCGGTGACCCGCACGCCCGGCGCCCGCAGCGCGGCCTCCGCGTGCAGGGCGCCCACCGACCCGGCCCCGACCAGGCCCAGCCGGACCGGGCTCACCCGCGCACCTTCCGCGCCCCGCACGAGTCGCGGACCACAATGGACGGCCGGAGCCGGACCTGGTGCCGAGGCAGGTCCGGCTCGGCCAGCCGGCGCAGGAGCAGCTCGGCCGCGCGCCGGCCGCGCGGGTACGTGGGCGGCGAGACGGCGGTCAGCGGCACGTCGGCGAGGTCGGCGATGTCGTCGTCGTACGCCACGACCGCCAGCCGCTCCGGCACGCCGACACCGGCCCGCCGGGCGGCCGACACGAGCATGGTCGCCTCCCGGTCCCCGAGGCAGACCACCCCGGTCGCCCCGCCGCCAACCAGCGCCCGCAGCGCCGGATCGGCCTGTCCGGGCTGCCACCCGGTGCGCGGGACGGGGATCTGGTCGACCACCTCCACGCCCAGGTCGGCGCTCGCCCGCAGGAAGCCGGACTCGACCGGCTTCGAGGTCGGGCTGCCCCCGCGCAGGACCAGGCCCAGGCGCCGGTGGCCGAGCCCGGCCAGGTGCGCGACCGCCTGGTAGCCGCCCGCCTCGTGGTCGGTTCGGACGTACTCGGAGGCGTCGGCCGGGCTGCTCGGATCCAGGCCGCGCTCGACCAGGACCACGGGCACGTCCGCGCGCTCGAGCCGGGCCAGGTACGCCGCCGGGTCGGCGCGCTCGATCAGGGCGGGCGCCAGGAGGAGCCCGGCGACCCCGGCCCGGAGCAGATCGGCGACGGCTCGCTCGTCCTCGTCCACGTCGTACCGCGAGCAGGCCAGCATAAGGCGCACGCCCGCGCCGGTCAGGGCCTTCTCGATGCCCTCCAGCACCCGCGGGAAGTACATCGTGGTCTCCGGCACCACCACGCCCACCGCCGTGCCGGCGGGGTGCCGGGCCGCCGGCGGCGCCTGCTCGGCGACGTAGGTGCCGGAGCCCTGCCGCCGCACGACCAGGCCCTCCGCGGCCAGGATCTGCATCGCCCGCCGCACCGTGGTCAGGCTCACCGCGTTGGCCGCGGCCATCTCCTGCTCGGTCGGCAGCCGGCCGCCCGGCGGATAGGCGCGCGACGCGATCGCCTCCCGCACCTGGGCGGCGAGGAGCTGTGACTTGAGGTTACGGCCGGGTAGGTGCACGCCGTTCACTTCACCACACCGCTCACTTCACCACACCGCGCCGCTGGCGACCACGGGCGAGCGCGCCCGGCGCGCGCCGCCGGGACAACGGGCTGTCCATGGCACTCCTCCTGGCACGGAATCTGGCATGGCGAAGAGCCGGCCTGCGAGATGCGCCCGGCTCGTCGGGTGCACCCGATTTTGCTCGATCATTCAGTGCAAAGTCAACTGTTGAAGATGTGATGAATCGTGATATCAATTCGGGGCTGGGCGCCGGTTACGCCGCCGTGGACCAACCCGCCCAGGTCGGCCGCGGCCTGACCCCACGCCATCCACCAGGGAAAACACCGCCGCACGACGCGCACCTGGCAGGGCAGGTCGCCGCGCATGACCGCCTGAGCGGCAGATCTGCCGCGATCCAGGCGAGTGTTCTTCGACAACCTCTTGTTGTGATGACTTGCAGCTGATTGAATGCGGAAAGCCTTTCCCCCGATCTTGGAGAGTGCTCATGCCGATCTCACGCCGAGCTCTGCTCGCGGCGGTCCCGGCAACCACCCTGCTGGCGGCGGCACGCCCCCTCCGGGCGCGCGCGGCCGCCGGGTCAAGCCCTGCCGCGTCCGCCGACCACGCCACCATCATCGCCAACACCGTTGCGATCTTCGCCGGCACCACCGCGTCGAACGCCCGGCCCGAGACCGCGGCCAAGGTCGCGTCGATCGAGTCGACCGCGCGGGCCCGCCTCGCCGACCTGGCCGGGGCCGGCCCCAACGAGCTGTTCAAGGGTGTCCCCCTCGGCACCAATGACGCCAACCTCACCACCTCGTACCGGTACCTCTACGAGATCGCCCTGGCCACCCGCACCCCAGGAGTGGCACCGGACCTGCTCGACAACGCCACCGTCCAACGTCAAGTCATCGACGCGCTCGACTGGCTGCACGAGAACTACTACGGCGACCAGGACGCCGGCTACTACGGCAACTGGTTCAACTGGGAGATCGGGATCTCGCAGCAGGTGAGCAAGACCCTGGTGCTGCTCGCCGACGAGCTGGCCGCGTACCGGCCCGACCTCGTCGGCACCTACGTCGCCTCGATGGACGCGTACCTGCGCAACGGTATCGACGGCGACGTCAACCTCGACTCCCGGTTCCACACCGGAGCCAACCTCGCGGACATCACCACCAACCGGATCCTGCAGGGCGCCGTCCTCGGCGACGACGCGCGGGTGAGCAAGGCGATCGCCGACCAGCTGACCGTCTTCGCCACTGTGGACCCGTACCACCTCCACCACGGCGTGACCGACGGCTACTACGCGGACGGCTCGTTCATCCAGCACGCCTCCGTGGCGTACACCGGCTCATACGGCAAGGGCCTGCTCACCCGCGTCGTGCAGACCATCAAGACCCTCGACGGCACCAGCTACGCGCGCGGCGACGACCTGGTGGGCGTGGTCCAGGGCTGGGTGGTCAACGGCTTCGCCCCGCTCATCTTCGAGGGCTGGATGATGGAGATCGTCAAGGGGCGGGCGGTGTCGCGGACCACCACGGGCTATGCCGACGTGGGCGTGGTCGTCGAGGCCGTCGTCGACCTCGCCACGTACGCCAGCGGAGCGGACGCCACGGCTCTGAAGGGCTACGTCAAGTTCGTCCGCCAGAACTCGCGGGCGAGTCTCAACCCGACCAGCTTCGTCTCACCGGTCAGCATCGTCCGGTACGCGGACATCCTCGCCGACGCGTCGATCCCGGCGGCCGACCTCAACCCTCCGGCGCGCAACGTCGCCTACAACGCGATGGATCGGACCGTGCACCGCCGGCCCGGCTACGCCTTCGCGCTCTCGCGCAGCTCCACCCGGATCAGCAAGTACGAGTACATGAACGGCGAGAACCTCATGCCGTGGTTCCAGGGCGACGGAGCCCACTACCTCTACCTGTCCGGGCAGGACCAGACGCAGGCGTTCGGCATCGACTACTACACCACGGTCTCCCCGTACCGGCTCGCCGGCGTGACCGCACCGGTGGAGACCCGCCACACCATTCCGGAGCTGTACGGCCTTTTCTGGTACGAGAACCCCGAGCTCGGGTTCACCTCGTCGTCCGAGTCGCAGAACACCTACGTCTACTTCCCCTGCGGCACCAACGGATACTCCGGCGGCGCCACCCTCGGCCCGTACGGCGCGGCGGGCCTCGTCCAGTCCAACGACGCCGCGTACGCCGCCAAGCAGGCCGGCCAGCTGCCCGACGACTTTGTCGTCTACCGCAACGCCGACGCCACCAAGTCGTGGTTCATGCTCGACGACGAGATCGTCGTGCTCGCCGCGGGCGTCGGCGACAGCGCCGGCCGCGCGGTGACCACGACGATCGACACGAGGATCGCCGGCCCCACCGACGCGGTCACGGCCAGCGGGGCGCTGCGCGACGGCACCGCCTGGTCAGGGACGGGCACCGGGAAGCTGGCCTGGCTGCGCTACGCCAACGCCAGCCAGGCGACGGCGGTCGGGTACGTGTTCCTGGACACTCCCCCGGTGACCGTGGCGCTGGACACCGTCACCCGCAGCCGCCGCGTCGTGCGTACCAGCAACCCGGACACGGCGGTGACCAAGAAGGTCTTCGCCGCCATCGTCGAGCAGGCGGCCGGCGCGCCGCACACGTCGATGGCGTACGCCCTGGTGCCGAACGCCAGCGAAGCACAGCTGCGCGGGTACGCCCGCGGCCCGTTGTCCGTCCTGGCCAACACCACCCGGCTGCAGGCGGTCAAGCACGCCCGGCTGGGCCTGGTGGCCGCCAACACCTTCTGCGACGGCGTGCACCACGCCGAACAGCTCGTGGTCGACGGACCGGCGTCGGTCATCCTGCGCCACGGGCCGCACGGCACCGTCTCGGTCGCGGTGTCCGATCCCACCATGAACCGGGATGCCATCTCGGTGACGGTCCGGGGCCGCCCCAGGGCCGTGGTCACCGCCGACGAGGGCGTCGCGGTGCGGCAGGTGCCCGGCGGTACCCGGATCGACGTCACCACCCGGCACGCCTACGGCCGCAGCTTCACGGCAACCCTGCGCTAGCGCGCCCGCCGCGGCGGCGCGCCCCACCTGTCCGACCCCCGACCAGGAGGCCTGATGAACCCTACCCGCATCCTGGCCGTCGCGCTCACCGCCACGCTGGTGGCGATGGGCGCCGCGGCCCCGGCCGCCGCCCAGGGCGACGCCCTGCGGCTGGCACCCGGCGTCACCCTCAGCAGCTTCTCGGTACCCGGCGCGACCGGCGAGCTCATCACCGTCGACCTCACCCAGCCCCACCTGCGCGTCGACCTGCTCCACCCCGGTGTCGTCGGCGCTCGGGAGCGGATCTCGTCGATGGTCGACCGGCAGGGCGCGGTCATCGGCGTCAACGGGGACTTCTTCAACATCACCGAGTCACAGCACCCGGGTGTGCCGCCCACCAACTCGTCCAACGGACCCGAAGTCACCGAGTTCCGCGCGCTCAAGGCGGCGGTGCCCAACTCCCAGCGGTTCGGTCCGGCCATGGCGCCCGGTACCTCCACCCGCGACGTGATCGGCATCGACGCGTCCGGTCGCGCCAGAATCGGCACACTCACGCTGGTCGGCACGGTGACCACGCGAGACGACCACTACCCGCTGGCCGGGCTGAACCAGTACGCCCTCCCGCAGAACTCCATCGGCCTGTTCACCAGCGACTGGGGTGAGGTGTCGCGCCAGCGGGCGGTGTGCGGCAGCGACACCCGGCGGGCCGATCCCTGCACGAGCGACGCCGCCGAGGTGCTGGTCCGGCACGGCCGGGTGGTCGCGGTCAGCGACACGCCCGGGGCGGGCGCCATCGCCAGGGACGAGCTGGTCCTCGTCGGACGCGAAGCCGGCGCGGCCGACCTGCGCAAGCTCACCGTCGGCGACCCGGTCTCGGTGCACTACCGGCTGACCGGCGAGGGCATACCGTTCCGGTTCGCCGTGGGCGCGGCCCCGATCCTGCGGGACGGCGCTGTCATGCCTGGCGTGGACGCGAAGACCGCGGCCACCCGCACCGCCGCCGGTATCAGCGCGGACGGCCGACGGCTCTACCTGGTGACGCTCGACGGCGACGCCGAGTCCGGCGCCGGCCTCACCCTGGCGCAGCTGGCCGAGCTGCTGGCCGGCTTCGGCGCTGCGGACGGGGTGAACCTCGACGGCGGCGGATCGACCACGTGCGCCGTGCGGCTGCCCGGGAGCGTGGACGTGACGTTGTGCAACCACCTGCCGAGCGGCGGTGCCGAACGCCCGGTCGCCAACGGCATCGGCGTGTTCGTCCGCCACTGGTAGGCCACTCTTCGTCACCCCTCCGGGGGGGCGCGCGCGCGCCGGGGGGGGGGCGCCGGGCGCCGGGCCGGGGGGGGG
>JADGHA010000132.1 GCA_019689695.1 Micromonosporaceae bacterium
GTAGTGGGGCAGGTTGAGGCCGGTGCCGATGGCCACCTCCAGGACCCGGCCCTCGACCCGGGCACCGAGCCACTCCCGCCCACCACGGAACAGAGTCCTGTCCAGGAAGGCGACCTGGTCGTCATAGTTCGCGGCCTGCTTGTCCCACACGCGCCGCTGCCGCGCGGTGAGGGTCTCATCCGTCTTGCGGGTACTGCCGGTCACTGTCGTGATCCTTCCGACCGTCGGTACGGGGAGGGGAGCAGTCCACATCAGACGCGGCGCTGGCGGCGTCGGCGATGGCCCCATGGTCGCTTACCGCACCCGGCGGCGACCATAGGGGCGGCCGGAGAAGAAGTGTGAAGCTCCGAAGTCTGCCCCCGAGGGCTCCCCAGAGTGGGATTCGGGCCAGTCTCCACCTCCGGGAGACCGGCCCTGACCTGGTGTCTTGTTCTGTCGGGGTGGCCGGATTTGAACCGACGACCTCTTCGTCCCGAACGAAGCGCGCTACCAAACTGCGCCACACCCCGAGCGTGCCGAGCAATACTAGCTGACTCGCCTCGGCGCGCAACCAAGGTATCCCACCCAATGACGATCAGCGCGGGATGAGGGTGAGGATCGACGCCTCCGGCGGGCAGGCGAACCGGACCGGGGCCGTCGGGTGAGTGCCCAGCCCCGCCGACACGTGCAGCCAGGCGTTCGAGCCCGGCCACCGGTGCAGGCCCTTGGCCATCCGCCGGTCCAGGCCGCAGTTGGTCACGAGGGCGCCGACGCCCGGGACGCAGACCTGGCCGCCGTGCGTGTGGCCGGCCAGCAGCAGGTCGAACCCGTCGGCCGCCATCCGATCCAGCAGTGCGGGCTCCGGCGAATGGGTCAGCGCCAGGTGAAGGTCGGCGGCGGGGTCGACCGAACCAGCCACCGAGGGGTAGTCGTCGCGACCGATGTGCGGATCGTCGACTCCGACGGCCTCGATCGTCCGCCCGCCGGCCTTGAGAAGGCTGCGGGCATTGTTGAGGTCCGTCCAGCCGGCTCCGGTCAGCACCTCGCGCAGGTCCTCGTACGGCAGGGCCGCGCCTTCCACGCCGCGCGGCTCACGGTCCCGGCGGAAGTAGCCGAACGGGTTCTTCCAGACCGGCCCGTTGTAGTCGTTCGATCCGAAGACGAACGCGCCGGGATAGTCGAGCAGGGGCTGCAGGGCGCGCAGGGCCGCCGGTACGGCCTCGACGTGTGCCAGATTGTCGCCGGTGACCACGACCAGGTCCGGGTCGGTGGCGGCGAGCGCGGCCACCCATTCCTGCTTGCGCCGCTGGCCGGGCGTCATGTGCAGGTCGGACAGGTGCAGGATCCGCAGGGGCTCCGCGTCTGTGGCCAGCACCGGCACGACGTACCGGCGCAGCGTGAACAGGTTCCGTTCGACCAGCGAGGCGTAGGCGAGGGTGGCGGCACCGAGCACTGCGGTGCCCGCCGCCACCCTCGCCACCCGTGCGGAGTTAGGCATGCCGACCAGGGTAGTGAGGGCTGCCGAGAGCGGCGCTCAGTTGTCCCGGCAGACTGGCGGACAGAGGGTTACGCCGCGACTGGGCTTCGTCGGACCAGGGCCCGGGGGAGGGGCGCCGGGGCCGCTGCTCACGTAGACCACCACGATGCCGCCCTTGACCGTGCGGCCGCTCGGGTCGGTCCGGGCGACGGTCCCGGCCGGGCAGTTGGACCGTTCAGGGTTGGAGCTGACCTCGGGGTCGAAGCCGGCGCCGCGCAGCCGCGCCCGGGCATCGTCGACCGGCTTGCACGTGACGTCGGGAATGCTCCGCTGGTCACCGAATGCCAGCTTCTCCGGCGGTGGGGCGAATTCCTCTGCCGGCAGGTCCCGTACCGCGTCCGCCAGCGTCTCGTAGACGGCCTTGTTGACCACTTGCCCGTGGATGTCGCGACCGCCGACGTTCTGCCGCAGCTGGGTGGTCTGCGCCCAGTCCGGATCGGCGAGGATGCCACCCACCACCACCTGCTTGGTGCCGGCCACGAAGGCCGCGGTCCGGTTGGAGTCGGTGGTGCCGGACTTGCCGAAGACCGGCTTCTTGACAATGCCGTGGACGTTGGCCGCGGTCCCGCCGTTGCACTTGCCGAACGCGGACTGGTCGCCGACCGGGCACCGGGCCGCGTCCACCGCCGCGCGCGCGACGTCCTTGTCGATCGCCTGGTGGCAGCTCGGGTTGGCGACGTCCAGCTTCTGGTTGGTGAAGGTGTCCAGGATCTCCCGAACCGGGGTCGGCGAGCAGTACTTCCCGTCCGCGGCGATGGTCGCGTACGCGTTGGCCAAATCAAGCGGGGTGGTCTGCGAGACGCCCAGAGTGAACGCGCCCCAGCCGTGCGCGGCCTGCTTGCTGCCGGCGTACTGGGCGTCGAGGCTGGACCGGAACTGAATACCGAGCCGCTTGGCCACGTCGACCGCCTTCTCCGGGCCGACCCGTTCCTCGAGCGGGACGAAGTACGTGTTGACGGACCGGCCGAAGCCCGTCCACATGTTGCGCGGACCCCTCATCCAGCTCGGGTTGGCGTTCTCGACGCAGTAGAAGTGGCCGCACGAGGCGGGCCCGCCCTCTTCCACGGGGATCCTGGAGACGTACCTGTCCTGCGCGTTGATGGTGTACGACAGCGGGTAGCCGTTCTCCAGAGCCGCGATCATCGTGAACAGCTTGAACGTGGAGCCGGCCTGGTAGCCGTCGACGTCGCCACCGCCGGTCAGCAGCGGGTTGGTGGTGTTCGGCCGGCTGCCGCGCACTCCCTTCGACCGCTTCTTCGGGTCGGAGGACAACTTGTTCTGCGGGTTGGTCCGGCTGTCCAGCTTGAAGTGGCGGTTGACCGCCAGCGCCTGGACCCGGCCCGTGCCTGGTTCGACCGCCGCCACCATCAGCGCGTCCGGGTTGTCGGCCTTGACGATCTTGTCGATATGCTTCTGCGCCGCGGCCTGTATCTTCAGGTCGAGCGAGGTGATGATCTTGTAGCCGCCGCTCTTCAGCCGCCGCTCGCGGTCGTAGCTGTTGGCCCCGAAGGTCTCCTGCTCCAGCCACCAGCGGGTCAGGTAGTCGCAGAAGAAGCCCCACTTCGGCGCGGTGAGCTGGGAGGTGCACCCGTTCGGGGCGCGCTTGCCGGAGACCTTGATCTCGGTCTGCTTCGCCGCGTCCGCCTCGGCCCGGGAGATCGCGCCGGTCTTGGCCATCTGGTCGATGACCCAGTTGCGCCGGTCCAGCGCGTCGGGCCTCTTGGCCGGATCGGTGGGGTCGAACGCGCTGGGCGCCTTGACCAGGCCGGCCAGCAGCGCGGCCTCGGGGACGGTCAGGTCCTTCGGCGGCTTGTTGAAGTAGACCTGGCTGGCGGCGAAGACGCCGTACGCGCCGTTGCCGAACGGCGCGATGTTCAGGTACCGCTCCAGGATCTGCTGCTTGGTGAGCCGCTTCTCCACCGCCATCGCGTACCGGATCTCACGCAGCTTGCGCGCGTTGGTGTCCTCGGTCGCGTCGACGACCTCCTGCGGGGTCCGGGCCGAGTAGGAGATGGCCATCCGGACGTACTGCATGGTGAGCGTGGAGGCACCCTGCTCGGTCTCGCCGGCGTTGTGGTTGGCCACGAACGCGCGGGCGATGCCTTTGAGGTCGACGCCGTTGTGGTGGAAGAAGTTCTGGTCCTCGGCCGCGATGATCGCCTTCTGCATATTGTCCGACATCTGGTCCAGCGGTATGTCCCGCCGGTTCTCGTCGTACAGCATCGCGATCAACGTCTTGCCGTCGGAAGCGTACGCGTAGCTGATCTGCGGTGAGCGCTGCACAGTCAACTCGGTCGGCAGCTTGTCGAACGTCTCCGCACCGGCCTTGGCGGCCAGGCCGGATATCGCCGCCGCGGGAAAGGCGGCCGCCGCCACCACGACCCCGGCGAGGAGACCGCAGATCAACAGCGACGAAGCGTTGGTCAACAGGCCATGGTCGCGTCTGCGCATCCACTTCACCGCCTCAGGGTACGTGAAGTCGAAACCAGTTGCGTCCCGGAGAGTTGCCGAAGTCGCTGCGCGCCGGGCTCCGATGTGGTAACGCGCGTGCCCCCGGCATCTGGTTGCTCAGCGCGCCCCCGGCATCTGGTTGCTCAGCGTGGTCAGACGTGTATGGAACTGGGTTGCATATTGCCGCCAGCGCTGGGTATGCGGCCCCGCGGCGCTTTCACCGACGATTCGCTATTACGAAGCGTAATCGCGTGCGAGCGAACAGTCGTTTCAGGGGTTTATCGGGCAACAACGTGTAGTTACCCAGCTACTGGGCACGATCCGGCGGGTTCAACGTATCGCCGCCGGTGGTCCCAGAACGTAGGTGGCCACTGGCTGGCCGGGGCATTTGCAAGGGGGTATGTGAACAGTGGGGATGATCGCAGATTGGCCCAGCATGGCGGCGTGCCGCGGCGGCGACCCGGACGCACTCTTCGTCCAGGGCGCCGAACAGAACGTCGCGAAGCGGATCTGCCGTAGTTGTCCCGTGCGGTACGAGTGCCTGGCCGACGCGCTTGACAACCGCATCGAGTTCGGCGTGTGGGGCGGCATGACCGAACGAGAGCGCCGGGCACTGCTGCGCCGGCATCCTCAGGTGGCGAACTGGCGGAAGGCCTTCGAGGCCGCCATGCGCTCCACCGCTGAGAAGGAGAAAGAGCTGGTCACGGCCGGCTGAGTGGGCGTGCGAGCGCCGCACCGATAGTGCGCAGCCCGTCGATGTCGTGGACGTCGGCGGGCTGCGCAGGTACTTCGGCCACCGGCACCTCGGGAAAGTCGCGGGTGAACCGGCCCGCCACCCGCTTCTCCCGTACGCCCTGGTCGACCAGGCCCGCGTGGATCCGCAACACCTCGGCGGTGCTGTCGTGCTCACCGGCCTGGTCCAGGGCCGCGGCCGCGGCGAGGCTGCGCGCCGCGGACAGCTGGGGCAGTTGCGTGCGGTGGACCCGGTTGAGCACCAGCCCGGCGAGCGGCATCCGGTCCTGGCGCAGCCGGCCGGCGAAGTAGGCGGCCTCCCGGATCGCGTCCGGCTCCGGCGCCGCGACCAGCAGGAACGCCGTTTCCCGGTCCTGCAGGACGCGGTAGGTCTGTTCCGCGCGCTCCCGGAAGCCGCCGAACATCGAGTCGAGCGCGGCCACGAAGCCGGACAGGTCGCTGAGCAGCTGGGCGCCGAGCACCTTCTGCACCGCCCGGGAGAAGACTCCGAACGAGGCCGTCACCAGGTTGAACATGCTGCGCCCGCCGGCCCGCGCCGGAGCGAGCAGCAGCCGCAGCATCCGGCCGTCCAAGAAGCGCGCCAGCCGGGCCGGCGCGTCCAGGAAGTCCAGGGCGGAGCGGGACGGCGGGGTGTCCACGACGATCAGGTCCCACGTGTCGCGGGCGCGCAGCTGCCCCAGCTTCTCCATCGCCATGTACTCCTGCGTGCCGGCGAAGGTGGAGCTCATGGCCTGGTAGAACGGGTTGTTGAAGATCTCTTCGGCCTTCACCGGGTCGGTGTGCGCCAGCACCACCTCGTCGAAGGTCCGCTTCATGTCCAGCATCATGGCGTGCAGTTCGCCACCGCCGGCCGCGTCCACGCTTTTGACCAGCCGGGGGGTGTTGTCCAGCTCGGTCAGCCCGAGCGCCTGGGCCAGCCGGCGGGCCGGGTCGATGGTGAGCACGACCGTGCGGCGCCCGTGCTGCTCGGCGGCGCGCAGCGCCAGCGCCGCGGCCGTGGTGGTCTTGCCGACCCCGCCGGCGCCGCAACAGACGACGATCCGGACATCTCGATCGGCCAGGATCGAGTCGACGTCCAGCACCGGCGCCTGGAGATCGGAAGCCACGCAGCGAGCGTATCCGGGTGGTGGCCGCCGAACCGCCGCGCCGCCGATGAGGTCGTGGTCACCACTGGAGGAGACCGCCGCCGGGCCCGGTCATTCGGCGGCCAGCAGGGTCGCCGCGAGGGTGTCGAGACCGGCGCGGGTCACCCCGTCGGGCAGCAGCGGCAGCTCGACGATCGGCCGGCCCAGCTCGTCCAGCTCGGCGCGCAGCGACTGCTCCACCTTCTGCCGCGTCAGGTACGCCTTCGCTTCGGCCTGCAACCCCGCCACCGCCTCCCGGTCCGTGGTCAACCCGGCCGCGGCCAGGCCCCGGCGCAGCTCGGCCTGGGTGATGCGCCCCGCGGTGAGCAGCGGCGGCCGGGCCGCGTTGACGATCACCCGGCCGATCGGCAGGCCGGCCGCGGCCAGGTCACCGATCGCGTCGATGGTTTCCTGGACGGGCATCTCCTCCAGCAGGGTCACCACGTGGATCGCCGTCATCGGGGAGCGCAGGAAGGCGGCCACACCCTCGCTCTGTGTCTTGATCGGCCCCACCTTGGCCAGCCGGGCGGTCTCCGCCGTGACGTTCAGGAACCGGGTGATCCGGCCGGTGGGCGGTGCGTCGAGCACCACCGCCTGGTAGATCCGGCGGCCGTCCACGGTACGGGTGGTCGCCTCCTTGACCTTGCCGGTGAGCAGGACGTCCCGCAGCCCCGGCGCGATCGTGGTGGCGAAGTCGATCGCCCCGAGCTTGCGCAGCACCCGCCCGGCGCGGCCCAGCCGGTAGAACAGGTCCAGGTACTCCAGCAGGGCCTCCTCGGGGTCGACCGCGAGCGCCCGTACCTCGCCGCCGTCCGCCGCGGCCGCGATCGGCCGCTCCTGGTAGGGCAGCGGGGGGATCTCGAACAGCTGGGCGATGCCCTGCCGCCCCTCCACCTCGACCAGCAGGGTCCGCCGCCCGCCGGTAGCCAGGGCGAGGGCGAGGGCGGCCGCGACCGTGGTCTTGCCGACACCGCCCTTGCCGGTCACCACGTGCAGGCGGGCCGGCCAGAACGGGTTGACCTGGTTCACGTCGCGCTCCCCCTCGCAGCCATCAGTCTCATCCTCCACCCTTCCCGCGCCACCGCCGGCCCGGGGCGGGGTGCTGTCGCCCACGCCTTTAGGCTGTTGCCCAGCCTTAGGCTGTGCCCGTCGCATCCGCCACATCGGGAGCACAACGCCATGCAGAAGTGGGAGTACGCCACCGTGCCGCTGCTGGTCCACGCGACCAAGCAGATCCTCGACAACTGGGGTGAGGACGGCTGGGAGCTCGTCGCCGTCGTCCCGGGTCCCAACCCGGAGCAGCTCGTCGCGTACCTCAAGCGACCGAAGGCGGCCTCATGAACAACCCCCATGCGAAGCTCGCCGAGCTGGGCCTGACCCTGCCCGAGGTTTCCGCCCCCGCCGGCGCCTACGTGCCGGCTGTGCAGTCGGGCAGGCACGTGTACGTCTCCGGCCAGATCCCGATCGCCGACGGCAAGCTGCTCGCCACCGGCAAGGTGGGAGACGGAGTCTCCCCGGAGCACGCCAAGGACCTGGCCCAGCGGTGCGCGCTGAACGCACTCGCCGCGATCGACTCGCTGGTCGGCCTGGAGAACGTGGCCAAGGTGGTCAAGGTGGTCGGCTTCGTGGCCTCGGCCGAGGGGTTCGACGGCCAGCCCGAGGTGGTCAACGGCGCCTCGGAGCTGTTCGTCGCGGTCTTCGGCGAGGCGGGCCGGCACGCCCGCAGCGCGGTCGGCGTGGCCGAGTTGCCGCGCGGCGTGCCGGTCGAGGTCGAGTGCATCGTCGAGGTCGCCGACGGCGTGGCGAACGCCTGAGTCCGGTAACTCGGTAGTCCGGTAACTCGGTCGCCAACCCGGCGCGGAGCCGTACGATCGTTACCCATGGCGGGGATACTGCGGGCGGCGCCGTGACCGTGCCGCCGGCGGCGCTCGCGGACCAGCTGCCGCCGTGGGCGAGCCTGGTCCGGGCGCCGAACCCGGGTCCGATGACGCTGGACGGCACGAACACCTGGGTGCTGCGCGCGCCCGGGGCGGACCACGCCGTCGTCGTCGACCCCGGGCCCCTGCATGAAGGCCACCTGCGCGCGATCGCTGAACACCGGCCGGTACGGTTCATCGTCGCCACCCACGGGCACAGCGACCACGTGGAAGGACTTCCCCGGCTGCGTGAGCTGTGCCCGGAGGCCGAGGTGGTGGCACCCAGCGACGGGCGGGAGCTCGCCGCCGCCGGGTTGGTCATCCGGCAGGTGGCCACGCCCGGCCACACCGCCGACTCGTACTGCCTGGTCGTCTCGCTCGCCGACGGCAGCCACCCGGCGGTGCTCACCGGCGACACGATCCTCGGCCGCGGCACCACGGTGGTCGCTTGGCCGGACGGCAACCTCTCCGCCTATCTGGCCAGCCTGCGCGGCCTCGCCGACCTGGCCACCGGCCAGGAGGTCGGGGTCGGGCAGGCTGTGCCGGTGCTGCCCGGACACGGGCCGGCGCTGGCGGACTGCGCCGCCGCGGCCCGGTTCTACCTCGCACACCGCCGGGCCCGCCTGGACCAGGTGCGATCCGCGGTGGCTGCGGGCGCCCGCACGCCGGCGGAGGTGGTGGCCGCGGTCTACCAGGACGTGGACCGGGCGCTCTGGCCGGCGGCCGAGCAGTCGGTGCGGGCCCAGCTGGACTACCTGGCCCAGGAGGCTGACCTGGGCGTCGGAGAAACGGCCGAGCGTGGGCACTGGCGGGAATCATCCGCGGGTCCTGTGGGGTTGGACACACCGTGACCTGCCCGGTGTGCGGAACTGTCGCCGTCCCCGGTGCGCGGTTCTGCCACAACTGCGGTGCCGCGCTCCCGGCGGCGGCCGGCTTGCCGGCGACCGAGCGGCGGGTGGTGACCGTCCTCTTCGGCGACCTGTCCGACTTCACCGCCTGGGCCGAGGACCTCGACCCGGAGCGGGTCGGCGCGGTCACCGACCGCGTGCTGGCCGCGCTGGCCGGTGCGGTCAAGACCTTCGGCGGGCACGTCGACAAGCTCACCGGCGACGGGATCATGGCCGTCTTCGGCGCTCCCGTCGCGCACGAGGACGACGCCGAACGCGCGGTGCGGGCGGCGCTGTCCATGCAGCGGGCGGTCCGCCGGGTGCTCGACGACGAGCGTGGCGGCGGCGCCCCGCTCGGCCTGCGGGTCGGTCTGAACACCGGAGAGGTCGTGGCGGGCATCCAGGCCGCCATCGAGTACACGGTCATCGGCGACACCGTGAACACGGCCGCCCGGCTCGCGGACGCCGCCGCGATCGGGGCGGTCTACGCCGGGGCCACCACCTGGGCCGCCTCCCGGCACGTCGCCTCCTGGCGGCAGCTGCGCCCGCTGCGGCTGAAGGGCAAGCGTGAGCCGGTCGAGGCGTACGAGCTGCTCGGCCTGCACGACGCGCCCGGCACCCGGTCCGGGCTGGGCGACGAGGCGCCGTTCGTCGGCCGCGAGGCCGAGCTGGGCCGGATCGCCGGCCGGCTCGCCGAGGTGATCGACCGGGGCGAGCCGCGGGTGCTGGTGATGACCGCCGAGGCGGGCATCGGCAAGAGCCGGTTCGCCGCCGAGGTGGAGCGGCTCGCCGCCGGGTACAACGTGGGGCCCGGCCGGTACGCCGCGCGCACCGGCGCACGGGTGCTGTCGGTGCACTGTGCCGCCTTCGGCGAACGCCGCCGGCTGGCGCCGCTGGCCGACCTGGTGCGCACCGCGATCGGCCTGCCGCCGGATACCGCGTCCGCGGCCACCCGGCAGGTGGTGGAGGAGCGGCTGCGTCGGCTGGGCCAGCGGCGCGCCCGCCCCGGGGCGCGCCGCGACCGTGCCCCCGCCACCGCCGGTCT